>CAMNII010000013.1 GCA_946540435.1 uncultured Prevotella sp. | reverse complement strand
AACGTCACGATGAACATCAACGGTGGTCAGGTGGGTACGAGCTCGCAGATGGCTAATATCCACGGTGGTGGCTATGGTACCGCTACTGAGGTTGATGGTAATGTCGATTTGACCTTGGGTGTGCAGGATCAGACGACGCCGGGCGTCACCGTCTATGGTGATGTATACGGCGGTTCTGCCGACGGCTCCGTGAACGATGCAACTTCCGACCATACCCATGTCACGCTGAATGCCGGTACCATCTATGGCTCGCTCTATGGTGGCGGACTCGGCATCACCAACGCCGACTGTAATGTCAATGGTGCCGTGGCCGTCGTCGTCAATGGCGGCGCGGTGAAGAAGCAGGCCTCAGGGGATAACCCTGCCAGCATCTTCGGCTGTAACAATGCCATGGGCTCGCCCAAGAGCACGGTGACCGTAACGGTGAATGCCTCTGACCCCTCGGTAACCACCGTTCCTACTGTATATTATAAAGCCGGTGATGAGCTTCCCGCCGGGAAGAGCATCGGCGACGTGAAGACCGAGGGCGTATATGCCATCAACGGCGTCTACGGCGGCGGTAATAAGGCACATTATAATCCCACGACCATCGGGCAGTATCCCACGGTGACCATCAATGGTTGCGAGACCAGCATCAAGGATGTCTATGGCGGCGGTAATGCTGCGGCTGTGCCTTACACCAGCGTCACCGTCAATGGCGGCCTCATCGGCCGCGTCTTCGCCGGAGGTAATGGTGAGAGCGGTACGCCGGCCCATGTGGGTTACAGAAATACGAGCGAGCGCCCCACCACCGACAACTATGGTGCGGGAACGGCAAGCGCCACCATCAAGGGCGGTACCATCGGACAGGTGTTCGGTGGCAGTAACGCCCATGGTGTCATCCGCGTGAGCAGCAGCATCAGCATCGACAAGAGCACGGCCAGCGGTGCCTGCCCGATGATCATCGGTGAGGTGTACCGCGGTGGTAACGAGGCTCCCGGAGCCTTGGCATCGCTCTCCATCGGCTGTACCGGAGATGTCGTTGACGGTGATGAGGGTCATGCTGCTCATCCCGAGAATATTGGTACGACGCTGGAAGGTATCGGCGAGCTCTATGGTGGCTCTCGCAAGGCCGATAACACAGGTGAAGTCAACCTCAATATCACCAGCGGTATCATCCGTCGCGTGTTCGGCGGAAACAACATCAGCGGTACGGTGAACGGCACCGTCACGGTGAACGTGGAAGAGGATGAAACTAAGGGTTGCGGCTGGTACGTCGGCGATGTCTTCGGCGGCGGAAATATGGCCCCATATAGTGACACGCCCGACGTCAACATTAAGAAGGGAGTGGTAAGTGGCACGGTCTATGGCGGTGGCAATGAGGCCGGTGTAGGCGGTGGCGACGTATCGATGACTGGCGGATCGGTGCTTAAAGGTATCTATGGCGGCTGTAACACCAGCGGCAACGTAGCAGGAGATATCACCGTTAGCATTACCGGCGGCACCGTAGGTGTGGATGCAGACAACAAGGCTAACGTCCATGGTGGCGGTTACGGTTCGGCCACAAGCACCGACGGCAATGTGACTGTAACAGTCGATAATGCAGATACCCATATTTGGGGAGATGTCTATGGCGGCTCTGGATTTGGAGATGTCAATGATGCCGTAGCCGATATTACTAAAGTATGGCTTAAGCAAGGCACCGTGCATGGCGATATCTATGGTGGTGGTCTTGGCGATACCAGCAACCCGGCAGCCGTAAACGGCACGGTGCAGGTTATTGTTGACGGTGGCTCAGTCACGGGTAGAGTGTTTGGTTGTAACAATGCAGCCGGATCGCCAAAGGGAAATGTGACAGTCACGATCAACGGCTCCAATCCAACAGAAGAGATAACAGAACAGGATGAGCACGGAGATAATGTTGTCATTTATAAATATGCCTTGAACGGCGTCTATGGCGGTGGCAATCTTGCAGCATACGAACCAACAGCCTCGGATGCCGTGACAAAGGTTACCGTAAACGGCTGCGAAACCAGCATTAAGGATGTGTACGGCGGTGGCAACGCAGCCCCCGTGCCATCTACTGAAGTGGTCATCAACGGCGGTGACATTGGCAGTGTGTTTGCAGGCGGTAATGGTGAAAGTGGTACACCTGCCAATGTGGGCTATCAGAATAAGCTCGAACCAACTACTGCCAACAGCTATGGTAACGGAACCGCAGTAGCCAAGATATACGGAGGTACCATCGGTCAGGTCTTTGGCGGTTCAAATGCCCATGGTGTCATCCGCGGTAATGTCACCGTGGACATTGACAAGAGCAAGAGCACAGCCGACCCTAAATGCGACATGATTGTGGGCGAAGTATATGGCGGCGGTAATATGGCCGAGAGTAAAGCGGCCAGCGTCTCCATCGGCTGTACCGGCGCACTCACATCAGCCCATAACACCAATCCCGAGAATATCGGTAAGACGCTGGAAGGTATAGGTGCCGTCTATGGCGGTGCCAACCAGGCCAACGTGACCAGTGGTAACATTCAAGTCGATATCAATAGCGGTATCGTTGCCAATGTCTTCGGTGGTAACAACAAAGAAGGCAACATCTCTGGCACTATCAAAGTTAATATTGAGAAGACCAGCGAAAGCAATGACTGCGGCTGGTATGTCGGCAACGTCTTCGGTGGCGGTAACCTCGCCACTTACACTGGCAGTCCTGCCGTCAATATCAAGAACGGTACCGTGAGCCTGAATGTCTACGGTGGCGGCAAGGGCGACCCGTCTGACAAGACCCAGACGAAGGGTTCCGTCAAGGGTTCCGTTGTGACCGTCGGCGACACAGAACATGTTGCCTATGAGGCAACCATCGGAGGCGATGTCTATGGTGGCGGTGACGCTGCCAAGGTCGACGGCAATACATTAATTATATATAATAAGGCTAACAATGCAGCCGCTAAGCTCTTTGGTGGCGGTAATGCTGCCGGCGTGACCGGTACGACCACGGTCAACATGTCGGATGGCAGTATCTCCGGCGGTGTCTATGGCGGTTGTAACAGCCATGGCTCGGTGACCGGTACGGCCACTGTCAACGTGACGGGCGGTCAGGTCGGTACTGATGCCGTTCATGCCAACGTGCATGGTGGCGGCTATGGTGCAGATACAGAGACGGCCGGAGATGTGGTCGTGAATATCGGCAGCATCGACGATGGTGGAGTCACCAGCGGCACTGCCGTCATCTACGGTGATGTCTATGGCGGTTCTGCCCTCGGTAAGGTGAACAGCGGCCTGGAAGACTACACCCGTGTCAACCTGAACAAGGGTACCATCCATGGCGATGCCTACGGCGGTGGTCTCGGTCAGCTGGCTGATAATACGACGAGCCCTGCAACACCAGCCATCGAAGCACTGGTGAAAGGTAATGTCGTCGTCACACAGAACGGTGTGGCCTTCGTCAGTGCCACGACAACCGTGGATGGGAAGAATATTGTCACGGCCGGACGTATCTTCGGCTGTAACAACCTGAACGGTACGCCGCAAGGCAAGGTCCTGGTTCTGGTGAAGAAGACCGTGGCTTCCGACGGCACGGCCCATGCTGCCGGCGTCATCGATATGAAGGCCGTCTATGGCGGTGGTAACCTGGCAGCCTATAACCCGGTGGCTGCCACGCTGTCTGCTGCCTCGGAATATACCTATACGAATAAGAATAGCGAGTCGGCCACCTACACCGTCAACAACAGCCCGTTGCTTGTTGTCATCGATGGTTGTGACGACATCGGTATTGAATATGTCTATGGTGGCGGTAATGCTGCGGCAACACCTTCAACAGGTGTACTCGTCCTGGGTGCCGACATCATCGATAATGTCTTTGGCGGTGGTAACGGTAAAGACAAGATTACCAAGAACAACGGTACCTCGTGGCAAGAGAATCCCGGTGCCGACGTCGGTATCCTTGATATGACGGCCTATACCGCCGACAATGCCAACGGAACCTACGGTACCGGTATCGCCACTACGACGGTGCTGGGCGGTACGATCACCAATGTCTTCGGCGGCAGCAACGCCAAGGGTGTCATCCGTGGCAGCATGAGTGTCGATGCCCACTCCGACTCCTCGTGTCCCCTGAACGTCGATAACCTGTTCGGTGGCGGTAACGAGGCCGACAGCGGTCCCGGCGTCATCACCATCGGCTGTATGGAAGCCGGCAACAAGATCGATGCCGTCTACGGCGGTGCCAACAAGGCGAATATCGACGGCGACGTCATCCTGAACATCATCGGTGGAAACATCGGTAAGGTGTTCGGTGGCAACAACCTCGAAGGTACCATCAGTGGTACGATTACCGTGAATATCAACAGGCAGGATGAGAGTTGCGGCTGGAACGTAGACTATGTCTATGGCGGTGGCAACGAGGCTGCTTACACCGCACCCGCTGCCGCACCTGACTACCCACAGGTGAATATCATCAATGGCCGGGTGAACTACGATGTCTTCGGTGGTGGACTGGGTACTTCTGCCGTTGTCACCGGTAATCCTGTGGTGACGATAGGTGATCCCACCAATGCTGCTGATGTCGCCACCGTCGGCCGCAACGTCTATGGCGGTGGTGATGCCGCCCTGGTAGACGGCAGTGCCACGGTGATTATCCGGAAGGCCAACAGCCGTGTGGAGAATAATGTCTATGGTGGCGGTAACAATGCCGACATCACGGGAAATACCATTGTTACGATGACCGACGGCTATGTGCATAACCGCATCTTCGGTGGCGGTAACCTGGGTTCCGTAGGCACGTTTACCACGACGACCGACCCTGCCGACTTCAAATATGAGCATACCACAGCTGCACACGATTGTATCGGTAAGCCGAAGACCGCCGCAGCGAATACCGGTTTGTGTACCGTCACGGTCAGCGGCGGACAGGTGGGTCCCACGACAATGTCCATCAGTGATGACTTTGGATACATCTTCGGTGCCAGCCGTGGTGACCAGAAAGACCCGGCAGAAGATGCGGATATCGACTTCCGGACCTATGTCAATGCGACGCTGGTGACCGTCAGTGGCTCTGCCTTCATCACAGGCGGTGTCTATGGCGGTAGCGAGAACGGTCGCGTGCTCACCAATACAGCGGTCTACATCCGTGGCGGTCAGATTGGTTGCGGTGAGGGCGAGAGTGCTCCCTATACTGACGAACAGTTCATTGACCCCACCACGACGACGGTGACGGCAGAAAATGCATTGGCAGAGTGTGTGCACTGGCCCTATGGTAAGGTCGTCAATGCTGTGACGGGAGAGAAGGAATACAAACCCTTCGACCAGTACGGTGCTGCCCCTGGCGGCTCTCCTGAAGCCAGCGACGGACATACCTTCTATGGTAATGTCTTCGGTGGTGGCTCCGGCTACTATCCTTATAAGAAATATGGCGTCACGCCCGATGACTATGAATGGTTGCCGTCGGCCGGTATGGTCGAGGGTGACACCTATGTCGAGATTACCGGCGGACATATTCTGACGAGTGTCTACGGCGGTAATGAGCTGACGGATGTCTTTGGTACCTGCCATGTGAAGATGGCCGGCGGTACCCTCGGCGTACCCCGCACCGTTCAGCAGATTTCCGACCACCCCGTAACGTGCTATCTGTTCGGTGCCGGCAAGGGCGACCAGCGTCCTTACTTCAACGAGCGTACCAATGTGGGTAATGTCATCGTCGAGGTTAACGACAGTGTGGCCCGTCCGATTATCTATGGTTCGATATTCGGCGGCGGAGAGGATGGCCACGTCCTTGGTGATGTCTATGTCAATATTAAGAAGAAGAACGACAGCGATCCTGTCATCGGCACATGGGGAACCTCGTATGTCGATGGTAACATCTTCGGTGCAGGCCGCGGCTTCGGTGGTGAAGCGTTGACTGCTGGTGTCGTACAGGGTAATATCGGTGTCACTATCGATGGCGGAAAGATTCTCGGCTCCGTCTATGGTGGTGGTCGTCTGGCTTCGGTAGGCACCTACCTCGTCTCGTCCACAGATGCCAACTATGGCAAGCTGATGGGGTCGGCTGGCGATGCCGACCATGGCAATGTCACCATCAATATCTCTGGCGGTACGATAGGCAACGACCACGAATACATCCTTCCTTCCAACGAGGATATGACTCCTGCGCAGTGGACAACATGGAAGAGCGAGAACAACATTCCTTACACCGAGTTCGGCACTACCGGTACGGACAAGAACAGACTGATGCATACCAAGGGCGGCAACGTGTTTGCCGGTGCCATGGGACGTCTGTATTTCCTGAATGGTACGGTCATCCCTGACTGGGGCGAAATGGGTAAGGTACGCTCGACCGTGGTGAACATCTCAGGTGGCACCATCAAGAGTAATGTCTATGGTGGCGGTGAGATAGGAATTGTGGCGGAAGGTACGCAGCTTAATATCACCGGTGGCACCATCGGTACGCTGGTAGGTACTGAGGTACCGGGCGTCGTCGATGGTACCTATACCTTCGGAAGCGTCTATGGTGCCGGCTACGGCAGTAATGTGGATGAGGCCGACTTCGGTACTACCACTACCTATAACGGCCGTTCCGTGACCGTTGCCTCTGCACGAAGAACTGCCGGTGTGGTGGGAGGAAACACCGATGTGAACATGTCGGCAGGCATTGTCCTCGCCAGCGTCTATGGCGGTGGTGAGCTGGCACAGGTCTATGGCAATACCGATATTGAGATCAGCGGTGGTGCCATCGGCAAGAACTCCGTCTATGGAAGCAGCTATGAGAAGCCCGGCTACGTGAAGTACGGCGGCTACCGCATGGGTAATGTCTATGGTGGTGGCAAGGGCGCCCTCGACTATATGGAGGCCGGCCTCGTCAAGGGCAATTCCACTGTTCTGGTCAGCGGTGGCAATATCTACCATAACGTCTATGGCGGCGGAGCCCTGGGCTCTGTCGGAACCTATGAACTCAATACTACGACGGGCGAGGAGATCTGCACCGCCGGTGGCCTTGCTACCGTCACCGTTACCGGTGGTGTCATCGGTATCAACGGCTACAACAACGGCATGGTGAACGGCTCGTCGCGTGGTGATGATGCCCGTCCGATTGTTGGAGCCGGCGTCAATGAAGTGGCATGGGTGAACAACTCCATCGTCACCATCGGCACCAGCGACAGCGGCACCACCCTCACGACACCATTGGTGAAAGGCTCCGTCTATGGAGGCGGTGAGAACGGCCATAACCTGGGTAACGCTATTGTGAATGTCTACAGTGGCACCATCGGTCCGGATGATGCATCTTACGAGCATGGCAATGTCTATGGTGCCGGATGCGGAACCGACAGCTACACCTATGATGCCGACGGCAATGGTGTCATCGATACGGACACGGAGACCTTCTTCAACCCCATGGCAGGTATCGTCTTCGGCACAGCCACCGTCAATGTCACCGGCGGAAAGATCCAGAAGAACGTCTTTGGTGGAGGCTCTATGGGTTCCACCTATGGCAAGGCTACGGTGAATGTCAGTGGCGGCCGTATCAACGGTAATGTATATGGCGGACCGAAGGGTGACTTGAGTGCCAAGGCAGAGGGCGACAAAGAACTCGCCTTCGTAGACAATGACTCTGAGGTGAATATCAACTATCCTTCCACGCCGACCAGCGATGACGGCAGTACCACCCAGCTCATCGTCGGCAGCGTCTTCGGTGGTGGTGAGGCCGGCATCGTGAACAACGGCGTGACGGTGAATATGAATAGCGGATGGGTGAAGACCGACCTCTATGGCGGCGGTGCCCTTGCCCATACGAATCTCTCTAACTGGGATGCCACGAACAATACCTGGGCGGCAGGAAAGGATACCAAGGCTGCCCGCTACCAGACTGTGGTGAACCTTGTCGGCGGTACCATCGGCACCGATGGCGACATGCTCCATGGCAAGGCCTACGGTGGCGGACTGGGTAGGAAAGCAAATGGTCTTCCCGCCGTGGAAGCTATTGTCTATGGAGATGTCACCCTGACACTCAACGGCAGCACAGAGACCGGTGCTACCAACGACTGCGAAGTGAAGGGTGCGCTCCATGGCGCCAACAACTATAATGGAACGCCGAAGGGCGAAGTCGAGGTGAACGTGTATAAGACCGTAAAGAAAGACAATACCGGTAGCGTTCAGGCCAAACCGACGAAAGACACCAACACCTATGAGTTGCTCGCCGTCTATGGCGGTGGCAACGAGGCCGCCTATGTGCCTGCCGACAATGGCAGCAAGGCCAGGGTGAATATCTACGGTTGTGACGACACCAGCATTGAATATGCCTATGGCGGTGGTAATGCCGCTGCCGTACCTGCTGCCGAGGTGACGGTGAATGCCTGCTACGAGATAGGAACCGTCTTCGCCGGTGGTAACGGTGCCGACAACCTCGACGACGGCTCACCCAACCCCGGTGCCGACGTAGGATACAAGCCCAACGGCGGCGGTGAATATGGTCAGGGAACGGCTATCGCCAACCTGTATGGCGGTACCGTCCATAATGCCTTTGGCGGATCGAATACCCTGGGTAACATCCGTGGTGAAGGAAAGGTTGTCATCGACGAGCAGAAGGATGGTGAAGGCAATCCCCTCTGTCCGTTGGAACTCGACGAGGTATATGGTGGCGGTAACGAAGCCTACATGGAAGGTGGTGCTGCCATCGACCTGGGATGTGTCAGCAAGCTGAATGTCGTCTATGGCGGTGCGAAGAATGCCGACGTTGGTAGCGACATCGAGCTGACCATTACCAGCGGACACTTCGGCCGCGTCTTTGGCGGAAACAATATCGGCGGAAAGATCAGCGGCTCCATCACGGTGAACATCGAGGAGACAGGCTGTAACCCCATCACCATCGGTGAGCTCTACGGCTGCGGTAACCAGGCTGCCTACTCCATCTACGGATATGAGCAACAGGAGGTCGGCGGAGAGACCGTATGGGTCACGAAGAAGACCGGTGACAACCCGAAGAACAACCCCACGCTGAACATCCGCTCGTTCACCAGCATTGGCCGCATCTTCGGCGGCGGACTGGGTGAGAAGGCTGAAGTTGTCGGCAGTCCCACGGTGAACATCAACGAGATTGTCGGTGAACATGCCTCACCCACATCGCCTTGGGCATACAACGGTGCCACCGTCGAATATCATGACGATGCCAGCCAGCCCTCAACCGTCACCTCCTCGGTCATTCTGCCCACCCACGAGGCCGGCAAGATTGGTGCCGTAGGAACGGTGTATGGCGGTGGTAACGCTGCACCCGTCTATGGTGACACCCATGTGCATATCGGTACTGATCCCACGGTGACGCTGACGTCAAAGGCTGCCGGCGATCCGGACAAGACGCAGAACACCGAGGGTGTCGACATCCGCAACAATGTCTTCGGCGGCGGACTCGGAGCAACAGCCATCGTTTCAGGAAATACTGATGTGACCATCGGACAATGATAGTGGCAGAAAGGAACAAAAAAGTTGGCAAATTTTTTGCACACAACGTTTTTTTTAGTACCTTTGTGCCGTATTATGCAACTTAGAACAGAAAACAATAGGATTAAGAATAAGATGAAAAGGTTTTTTCTGACATTAATGATTGTCGCAACAGCCTTGCTGAATGGTACCAAGGCGCTCGCCTACGACTGCGAAGTAGATGGTATCTATTACTATCGTATCTCCACCACCGAGTTGGAGGTTGCCAATAAGGTATTCTCCGATCAGAACCGCACAGCTTATACCGGTGCCGTGACGATACCTTCCACCGTCACCTTCAACGGCAAGACATTCACCGTCGTCTCTATCGGCGAATATGCTTTCCGCGACTGCTCCCAGCTGACGTCAGTGACCATCCCCAGCACGGTGAAGACCATCAAGAGCTATGCCTTCTATAACTGCTCACAGATAGCAGGCATCAATATCCCTGCCAGTGTGACAGCCATCGGCGAAGGTGCCTTCGAGGGATGCGCCGCCATCTCGTCGTTGCTCATCCCCAATGGTGTGACAGCCGTAGGCAACGAGATGTTCTATGGTTGCACAGCACTGAAGTCTGTCGTGCTCCCCAGCAGCGTCACCGCTATCGGTGCCAATGCCTTCTCGCGTTGCACATCATTGCTGTCCATCTATCTGGCTGGCGGCACGCCTCCCACCTGTGAGGAGAACGCCTTTGAGAAGGTAGACCGCACCTGGGTCACCATCTATGTGCCGAAGAGCAGCAAGGGCTATGCCGAAGGTAATGTATGGAAGGACTTCTTCATCGAGGAGTTCGACGGCCGCATCGAAGACATCCCGCTGAGTGCGCCCGCCACGACAAAGTAATTATCCATATTGAGAAATAGGAGCAAGGATTCGCCATCACGGCGAGTCCTTGCTTTTTGCTTTCCATTAAACCCCATCTGTCCGTCTTGTTAGTTGTTTAGTTGTTTGGTCGTTTAGTCGTTTAGACTTCTGTTCGTCTTGTTAGTTGTTTAGTTGTTTGGTCGTTTAGTCGTTTAGACTTCTGTTCGTCTTGTTAGTTGTTTAGTTGTCTGGTCGTTTAGTCGTTTAGACTTCTGTTCGTCTGTTCTTCTGTCTTAACCCCATCAGTCCTTATGTTCGTCTGTTCTTCTGTCCTTAAAACCATCTGTCCATCTGTCCATCTGTTCGTCTGTTCTTCTGTCTTAACCCCATCAGTCCTTATGTTCGTCTGTTCTTCTGTCTTAAAACCTTCTGTCTGACAGAAGTTTTTGTTCGCTTAAGGACAAATTCGTTCTTTTTGTTACTTGTTACATATTTTTTTTGTACCTTTAAATAAGGTACTTTCGTTCGGAAATGAAAAGAAAAACAAGTTTTCCTTTGAATTTAGCTTACTTATTTGTACCTTTGCATCAGAAAAACTTAAAATGTAGAAAAATGAAGAGAATTCTACTCTTTACATTGGCCTTGTTTACCATGGTGACCATGTATGCACAGCACTCCTCGCAGCAAGGCATGAAAGTTGACAAATGGTATGTCGGCGCCACCTATGGCCTCAACTCCAAGACCACCAACAACGGCTTCTTCGGTAACCCCAATGCGTCTATGGCCGTCCGGCTGGGGTATGACATGACACCCTATTTCGGATATGTCGCCGAGGGGACGGCATTCTTCGGAGATGTGAAGTTTGGTGCCAGCAAATGCTTTGTCAAAGCCATCAATGCAGACCTGTTGGCTGTCGTCAACCTCTCGCCGCTGCTCTTCCATCCTGCCGAAGGACAGCGCAGCTTCTATGAGGTACGCCTCTTCGGTGGCTTCGGCATCAACCACATCTGCGGGTTCCCCATCGCCGAGAACAATAACGACTTCATCTCGAAGTTCGGTGCCGACCTGGGTGTCAACCTCGGACGGAACAAACAGTTCTTCGTCTATCTCCAGCCAGCCATCAACTACAACCTGGACCATTACTCCCGGACACAGTATAATATCAACTACTCGGCACTGCAGATTTCCGTCGGTGCCAACTACCGCTTCTCGTGGAGCAATCTGTTCAAGGGCGTGTCGTTGAAGAAGATCTTCAAGGGTAAGAAAAAGAACGTTCCTGCTGCCGACGAGCCGACAGACGAACCGCTTGTCGAACCTGTTGCTGAGCCTGTCACGGTCACCCTGCCTGAGGATGTTACCGAGGAGGATTCCGATGATGAGTTCGCCTTCCACCTGTTCAAGGACGAACAAAAAGAACCTGTCGCAGAAGAGAAGGCCGACAAGCCCGCTAAGACGGAGAAGGCCGACAAGCCCGCCAAGACGGAGAAGGCCGACAAGCCCGCTAAGACGGAGAAGGCCGACAAGCCCGCTAAGACGGAGAAAACCGACAAGCCCGCCAAGACGGAGAAGGCCGACAAGCCTGCCAAGACGGAGAATACCCAGAAGAAGAGTACTCCCGCTCCATCGAAGCCTGTCACCTCTTCGCCTGTACGTCAGCCGATGAAAGGCGTGACAGAGGTAGCCACATATATGAAGACGCATCCAAAGTCCACCGTCATCATCCGTGGCAACAAGGCTCAAGCCCAGGAGGCCAGCAACCAACTCGTCCGCCGCTATGGCATCAGCCTGGCACGTATCACCATTGAACCAGGCACCCAACAACAGGTGACCTTCGCTGTACAGTAGGAACATAAGGACAGCTGTTTTTTAGGACATACGAACAGACGTACATAAGGACAGCTATTTTTAAGGACATACGAACAGACGTACATAAGGACAGCTGTTTTTAGGACATACGAACAGACGTACATAAGGACAGCTGTTTTAAGGACATACGAACAGACGTACATAAGGACAGCTGTTTTTTAGGACATACGAACAGACGTACATAAGGACAGTTGTTTTTAAAGACATACGAACAGACGTACATAAGGACAGCTGTTTTTAGGACATACGTGTGATAAAAACGGAATGTCAATGAACGCTTGAGAGCGTAAAGCCCCGGCGGCATGGATATCCTTAACGGGAGACCATGAGGCCGGGGCTTTGTGATGAATATCCCCGTTCATCGGTCAGCATGCTGACTGCCGACGGGTTAGTGTATCGACCAATAGCCTATGCACGATGTGGTGCCGATGGTGGTGGCAATGGCCGTCAGAATAGTGATGATCACCTGAATGAGCTGCTTCCAAAAATCCTTCTTCATAACAGATTTAATTAGTAATTAGTAATTAGTAATTAGTAATGAGTGATTATGATTACCAAGACCTCATTAGGAAACGTTAAAGTGCACGAAAAACCATGCGAACGCTGACCGCAAGGGCTAATCATAATTTCTCATTTCTCATTTCTAATTTCTCATTGCTTAGGGCTTGCTGGTGTCCACGTCGTTCTTCGGGAGTTCGCGCACCTTTGCTCCGGCGAGGAGGGTAGTGGTGGGGCGCTTACCCTTTCCGGTGCCGCTGAGGTAGAGCTGCTCGGGGAGGAAGTTGATGTGGAGGCCGCGTACGTTGGCGTTGGCGGTGAAGGCGGCTGCCGACTCGGCGGGAGCGGTGCTCATGCCCACGGAGAAGATGCCGAGGCGGTCGACCTTCACAGAGTGGGAGTTCAAGAGTTCGTTGCGCATGGCGTTCACCATCTCGATGAGCACGGCATAGACGTCGCTCTCCTTCACGCTGACATTGGCCTCGATGGTCTTGGCGAGCTGGCGGAGGGTTACCTGCCCGGTGATCTTTGCCCGTGCGTACCACTTGTTCTCATACTTTGCGCCTTCGCGCTTCTCCTGGTAAAGCTTGTAATAAACTGCCATAATGTTTTTCCTTTCTTTAGATTTTAATGGTTAATGAATGTGTTGTTGGTTATCGTTCATTCTGACGTGCCGGCGGTCATCATGAGTGTCAGCGGTTGTCGACCGGACTCCTTGTCGATTTCTTTTGACGATGCAAAGTTACGGCGTTTTTTCTTTCCCCGCAAGAGCAACACCCCTTTCCGTGTTGACCATGAGGGGGGAGGAGGGTTTAGATGAGGGATAAAAGAAGGTTGTTTCGTGCGGGAATGAAAAGAAAAACAAGTTTTCCTTTTGCTTTTCGCTTACTTATTTGTACCTTTGCACCGCTTAAATCGAAAATGAGTAAATAAACATAATTACACTAAATCAATGAAGAAACAATTTCTAATGCGGACATCGTTGTTCTTCCTCCTTCTTGCGCTGTGGCCTGTGGCCCTGACAGCTCAGGATGTGAAGGGAGTGGTCACCGATGCCTCGACGGGTGAGCCGCTCATCGGCGTCACCGTGAAATCGCTGGACTCACAGGCAATGGCTGTCACCGGTCTTGATGGTGACTATGCCATCAAGGTTGAGGGTGGCGAGCGCTTGTTGTTTTCGTATCTGGGTTATGAAGACGAGACCGTGAAGGTGGGCAACCGCCGCATCGTCGATGTCGAGATGAAGACCGAGGTACAGAGTCTTAATGATGTCGTCGTCATCGGCTACGGCACACAGAAGAAGGCCGACCTGACAGGTGCTGTCGGCGTGGTGGACATGAAGGAAGCCAAGAAGACGGCCGCCACGAACATCTACGAGATGCTGCAGGGTCAGGTGCCTGGTGTGTCGGTATCGACGACGGGTGCCCCGGGCCAGATGAGCCAGGTGCAGATCCGTGGTGTGGGTTCGTTCAACACGGTTGGTCCCCTCTACGTCCTCGACGGCATGATTGTCAATGATGTGAACCATCTGAACCCCAATGAGATTGAGTCTATGCAGGTGCTGAAGGATGCCTCTGCCGCTGCCATCTATGGTGCGCGCGGTGCCAATGGTGTCATCATCATCGAGACCAAGAAGGGTAAGAAGGGACAGCCTACACTCGACGTGACCGCCACATGGAGTGTTACCGACATGCCGAAGAAGATCGACATGATGTCGGCCACCGACTTCATGCGCTACAACGAGCAGGCCTATCTGAATGCCGGCGAGGTGTGGCCCGCCCATCAGTATGCCATTGACATGATAGGTCAGCAGATACCCTATACCGACTGGCAGAAGGCCAAGTTCCAGACTGGTTTCACCCAGGACTATAACGTGCTCTATGCCCAGGGTTCCGACAATGTGAACATGGCGCTTGGTGCAGGATATATGGACCAGACAGGTGTCATCGACGGACCGGAGTATCAGCGCTTCACCGCACGCCTCAATGCCGATGCCACGTATGGCATCCTGAAGATCGGTGCCAACAGCACCTTCCAGCATACCATCAGCCACGAGACCACGGGCGGCAGCTTCTGGAATACGCTGTCGATGCCGAGCGTCATCCCCGTCTACGACCCCGACGAGCTCTCAGGCCGCGGCGGCTTCGGCTATGGCAACGGAAACTTCCTGACCTATACCAGCAACCCCATCGGCGAGCAGCAGCGCTATCAGGACCTGTCGGTGAACAACCGCGTCATCGCCAATGCCTTTGCCGAGCTGAAGCTCTTCAAGCACTTCACATACAAGCTCAACTTCGGTGTCGATGCCTGGTTTGGCCGTCATAAGAACTTCGACTACGGCTATACCGTGCGTATGAACTCCATCGAGACCCATTTCACCGATGCCCTCTATGACAACCGCGACCAGCGTGCCACGACCATCCTGGAGAACACGCTGACCTATGAGAATACCTTCGGCAAGCATCATGTCACCGCACTCATCGGTCATACCGCCGAGGACGTGAACTGGCATTGGCTCGAAGGCATAGGCTACGACCAGCAGGTGAAAGGCCTTGTCGAGATCGACCTCTCCAACGACAAGCATGACATGTCGGGTTCCGAGCAGGAGCGCCGCCAGCTGTCGTATATCGGTCGTGTGGACTACAGCTACGACGGCCGCTACCTCGCACAGTTTAACTTCCGCAGTGACGGCTCGTCGAAGTTCGGACCGAGCCACCGCCGCGGCTACTTCCCCTCGCTGTCACTCGGCTGGCGCATCTCCGAGGAGAAGTTCTGGGAACCCTATAAGAATGTCGTCGACAACCTGAAGCTCCGTGCCTCATGGGGTAAGGTGGGTGACATGCAGTCCCTCGGCAACTACCAGTATATCCCCAGCATCGACCACAGCGGTCCCTACGAAGGCTTCTATGCCATCTTCGGTCCGTCGAAGAACGAGACGGTGCTCTCCGGTGCTACACAGAGCGCCATGACGAATGTCAACCTGGGATGGGAGACGAAGACCACCACCAATATCGGTATCGACTTCAACCTCTTTGGCAGCCGCCTGTTCGGTACGTTCGAATGGTTCAACGCCAAGTCCACCGACCTGCTGCTGAACAAGCCCGAGGCCTGGTCGACGGGTGTCGGTTCCGTATGGACCAACTACGGTGAGATGCGTAATACCGGTATCGAACTGAACATCGGCTGGCGCGACAAGATCGGCGACTTCTCCTACTCCGCATCGGCCAACCTCTCGACCATCCGCAACAAGGTGCTGCGTATGGGCGAGGCGTTCAACATGCAGTCGTACACACGTACCGAGGTGGGACGCTCCATCAGCGACTTCTACCTCATCCCCTTCGATGGCATCTTCCAGTCCATGGACGAGGTGTATAACCATACCGTCACCCTTGACGACGGTACCGTGCGCCTCATCCAGCCCGATGCCAAGCCCGGCGACGTGCGCTATGTCGACGTCAACCAGGACGGACAGATTGACACCAACGACCGCACCTGGTGCGGCTCACCGCTGCCGAAGTTCGAGTTGGGCGTGAATGTCAGTCTGGCATGGAAGAACTTCGACTTCAACATGTTCTGGGCAGGAAAGTTTGGCAACAAGATCTACAACCAGCTGCGCAAGAACCTCCTGAACTTCAACGTCGACAACATTCCCGCCGACGTCACCCCGTGGACATGGGACAACCCCTCTGCCGAATATCCCCGCATGCTCGCCGGAACGACCTCCAACAATATCGAGTACTGCGACCGCTTCCTCGAGAACGGCACCTATTTCCGCCTGAAGAACGTACAGCTGGGATACACCCTCCCTGCCAACCTCTCACAGAAGATCTATCTACAAAAGGTACGCGCATACGTGAGCGGCACCAACCTCATCACCCTCACCGGATATAAGGGCTACGACCCCGACATCATCTGTTACTATGTCTATGCACAGGGCATCGACAGCGGACAGTACCCCTCAATGCGCCAGGTGAACTTCGGCCTGCAGGTGACCTTCTAAAAGAGAAATGTGTAATGAGGAAAGAATAATGAACAATAACGAAAGAATGAAACGTATGAAAAAGTTCTTATTAAATATCATCCTGGTCGGAGCTCTCGCAGGAGGCCTCACCTCGTGCGACGACGACTGGCTGTCGCTGCAGGATCCCAACCTCGAGACCGCCGACACCTTCTGGCAGACCACCGACCAGTTCAACGAAGGCCTCACCGCCGCCTATTCCACCTGGCGCCGCCCGGGATACTTCAGCCGCTGGTTCCAGGTGCTCACCGTCCTCAAGGGCGACGAGGGATGGAGCAACAGCCCCAACCCCGAATTCATCGGCGATGCCAACTTCGTCATGTCATCGTATAACTACGACTCCAACGAAGGACTGAACCTGCCCTGGCAGGCGATGTACAACAGCCTCTACTATGTCAACCAGGTCATCGACAATATGAACGACCATGGCTACGAGCTCTTCTCACAGGAAGAGGCCAACAAAATCCTCGGACAGGGATACTTCATCCGCGGCGTCGCCTTCTGGGCCATCGCCGGCATCTACGGCAAAGGTCCACTGCAGACCAGCTCCGTAGAGGTGAACGGTCCCATCGGACTGCAGGAAGACCTCTACAAGCAGGCCCTCGACGACTTCACCAAGGCATCCGAGCTGCTGCCCACCACATGGCCAGCCTCCGAGGCCGGACGTGCCACGAAGGGCGGAGCACTCGGCATGATGGCCCGCATGAACATGCAGCTGGCCGGTATGAAGTGCCACCGTCCGTGGGACGCCGAGAACCAGGATGCCATGCAGGCACAGGCCTACTGGGCTGCCGCTAAGAAGAACATCGAAGACATCTTCGCACTGGGCATCTACGACCTCGTACCCAACTGGATGGATAACTTCACCGAGGCTAACGAGAACAACAAGGAGTCGCTCTTCGAGATCAACTTCAAAGAGGGAACCATCAACGGTAAGGAAGTGGGCAACCAGCGTCCGAAGTTCCTCGGACTCTATGCCGGCTCCGGCTCCGGTCTGTCGTGGGACGACGGTTCTGCACGCGAGTGGCTCCTCGACGCCTTCAACGAGGAGCGCGACAAGGACGGCAATATCGACATGCGTAAGTTCCACACCCTGTTCTACTACGACGACAACGAACCCGAGACCACGACAGCCGTCTACTACGGTAAGACGTGGCAGGAGTGGAACTATGTGGAGCCTTTCCAGAAGAAATGCTACTGGAAGAAGTACACCAGCGTGGAGAACGACCCGAGTGCCACCGGCGAAGGCTACGTGACGGGTGTGAACATCCGCATCCTGCGCCTTGCCGACGTCTATATGATGTATGCCGAGGTGCTCAACGAGCTTGGTGGCGACCGTGCCGTCGCCGTGGAATACCTGAACAAGGTACGCCGCCGTGTCAACATGTCCGACCTCGACCCTGCCAACTTCCAGACCTATGATGCCCTCATGGCGCAGATCAAGCACGAGCGCCTGCTCGAGCTCTGCGGAGAGTGCGAGCGCTGGTTCGACCTCGACCGCTGGGGCGACATCCACGACCAGTCGAAGATCAATGAGCTCGCCGAGCGCGATGAAGACTTCAAGACCTACCGTCTGGGCATCAGCCACCTCTGGTGCATCCCCAACCACGAAATCAACCTCCGTCCCGACCTCACCCAGAACCCGGGCTATTGATGGAAGGTATTAATAGAAAAGAGTAATTAGTAATTAATGATTTGATTATGAAGACAAACAGCATAAAATCATTAGCGATGAGCGTCCTCTGTGCCGGCTCTCTCATGGGACTGCTGACGGGCGCACTGACCAGCTGCACCGATATGGGTGGCGACGGCATCGACACCGTCACATGGGAAGGATCTGTCAACCCCGACAACAGCAGCTTCCATAACCCTGTCTGGGAACCGTCGCTCGACGGAGGTACCATCCTCAAAGGTGCCAGCGCCTATGTCGCCATATCGACTACTACACAGTGGGCAAAAGGACTCACCTACCTGTGTCCCGTGCTCACCTCGAACGACCTTGCCACATGGGATAAGTTCACGGCCGACGCCTTCACACAGGCTTCATACCCCGTATCGACGGAAGGAAGCGAGGCACGTGTGAACTCCCTCTCTGCTGACTTCGCACGTACCTACAGCGGAAACAAATACTGGCTCTTCTATACCCTCGAAGGGGTGAATGGCATCGGATGTGCCAGTGCAACATCGGCACAGGGCGTATATACCGACCTCGGCATGGTGCCCCTGAAGAACGACCCGCAACAGGTCAGCGACCCCTTCTTCTTCGTGCAGTCGAAGAACTACTACCTCTGCTATACCACTGCCGACGGCACGTATATCCAGAAGGTAGGACTCTCCAAGACGGGAGCCACCATCGGCTCCTCTGCCGAGCCGGAGAAGATTGCCGGTCCGGAATTCAAGAATGTTGCCGTGTACTATGCCTCGTCGAGCGACCTCTACCTCTTCGGTGTCGTTGACAACGAGATACGCTATGCACGTGCCACGACGGCTATGGGTCCTTATGTCGACAAGAGTGGCGTCAGCCTCGCCGACGGCAGCAAGGGCGAACAGCTCATCACGGCCAACGGCGTGTATAACGTCGTCGACAACCCCATGCGGGCTTTCATCAACTCCGAGGGCTCACACCTGTTCCTCTGCTATAACGCCATCAAGGGCGACCAGCAGACCATGTCCAGCGGCTATGCCCGCAAGCCGGTCTTCGTGCAGCCCTTCCAGTTCGCTGAGGACGGATGGCTCGTCGGCACTGCCACCCCCACCGAGGGATGGACAGCCCCGAGGTTCGAATAACAGCTATCGCGGCAAAAAACAAAGGCTGGTGGCAGCCCGAGCGCAATCGCGCTCGGGCTGCCACCAGCTGCTTAGGGGGAGCTTGGGGGCCGGATTTTCCGGATTCTCCGGATTCTCCGGGTTCTCCGGATATTCCGGGTATTCCGGAAATTCCGGGTTCTCCGGCCTTTCCGGATGTTCCTTCTCTATTTCGTGACCTCGAAGGTGGTGGTCTTCAGGTGTTTGCTGTCGGGGCCGACCATCAGGTCGAAGGTGCCTGGCTCAAGGACCCATTCCAGCTGCGCGTTATAGAAGCGTAGCAGGTCGGGAGTGATGGTAAAGGTGACCTCACGCTGCTCACCCTTCTTCAGATGGATGCGCTGGAAGCCCTTCAGCTCCTTCACGGGGCGTGCCGTTGAGGCATAGCGGTCGTGGATGTACAGCTGTACAATCTCGTCGGCATCGTAGCGACCCGTATTGGTCACGCTGACGGTGGCCGTCAGTTGTCCGTCGGCCGTCATGTGGTCGGCGCTGAGGGTGACGGGGCTGTAGTCGAAGGTGGTGTACGACAGGCCGTAGCCGAAGGGGTAGAGCGGGTCGTTGCGCACGTCGAGGTAGTTGCTGGCGAATTTCGAGAACTTGTCGGCATCATCGTCCACGGGACGCCCTGTTCTCAGGTGGTTGTAATAGAGTGGCAGCTGGCCGACGGCCTGCGGGAAGCTCGTCGTGAGTTTTCCACTCGGCACCTTGTCGCCGAAGAGCACGTCGCAGATGGCATCACCGGCCTCGGAGCCGCCGAACCACACGTTCAGGATGGCATCGACGTGCTCGTTCTCCCAGGTCAGGATGGTGGGGCGCCCGGAGAAATGCAGCAGGACAACGGGCTTGCCCAGGGTGACGAGGTCTGCCAGGAGCTCGCGCTGCACGTCGGGCATCTCGAGGAAGGCCCTGCTGGAGGCCTCACCGGAGAAGTCGGCACACTCGCCCATGGCACAGACGATGACATCGGCGTCGCGGGCCACCCTCATCGCTTCGTCGTGGGCCTCCTTTTCATCGACGCGGGGGATGGTCCTGCCAAATTCCGCATCTTCCTGTAGGACGGCGTCGCGGGTGAGGTTCGACCCTTGCGCACAGACCACCTTGGCCCGGTTGCCTACGGCCCGTTGCATGGCCTCCTTCAGTGTGCTGTAGCGGTCGGGGGTATAGGCCACGCACCAGGTGCCGGCCATATTTGCGCGGGTGTCGGCCAGTGGTCCGATGAGGGCTATCGTTCCTGTCTTTGCCAGTGGCAGCACGTTGTCCTTGTTCTTCAGCAGCACGAAGGTCTCTGCGGCGATGTCGCGTGCTTTCTGCCGGTTCTCATCGCTGTAGATGTCGGGTGAGGGTTGTCTGCTGTCAGCGACGTACTGATAAGGGTCGTCGAAGAGTCCGAGTTTGTATTTCGCCTCAAGGATGCGGCGGCAGGCCTTGTTGATGTCATCCGCTGTTATCGTGCCGTCGGCCAGCGATGCCGTCAGCGTCTTGAGGAATCCCTGCGAGCACATGTCCATGTCTGTTCCCGCACGGAGGGCCTGGGCGGCGTTCTGCTTCAGGTCGCCGAAGCCGTGCACCTCCATCTCGCCGATCGACCCGTAGTCGGTGACGACGAAGCCGTTGAACTTCCATTCGTTGCGCAGGACGTCGGTGAGCAGCCAGCGGTTGGCGGTGGCGTGCTGCCCGTCGACGATGTTGAATGCCGACATGACGGAGCCTACGCCGGCCTCCACGGCGGCTTTGTAGGGTGGGAGGTACTGGTTGTACATGCGCCAGTGGCTCATGTCGACGGTGTTGTAGTCGCGGCCGGCTTCGGCAGCACCATACAGGGCATAGTGCTTGACGCAGGCCATCAGGGGACGGGGGCTGAGGGAGGATTGCTGATAGCCGCGCACGTAAGCGGCGGCCAGGCGGCTGCCGAGGAACGGGTCTTCGCCATTGCCCTCGGCGATGCGTCCCCAACGGGCGTCGAGGGCGATATCGACCATCGGTGAGAAGGTCCAGCAGATGCCGTCGGCCGTAGCCTCCTTGGCGGCGATACCTGCGGCCTCTTCCACAGCTGCTTCGTCCCATGAGCACGACAAGGCCAGGGGAATGGGGAAGATGGTCTCGTAGCCGTGGATGACATCCATGCCCACCAGCAGGGGGATGCCCAGGCGGCTCTCCTTCACGGCAGCGAGCTGCAGGGCTTTGATTTTCTCGCGACCCTTGACATTGAACACGCCACCCACCTTGCCTTCGACGATGAGCCTGCCAATCTCCGTGTCTTGCGGCTGTCCGGTGGTGATGTCGCCGCCCACCTGCAGGTTCAGCTGTCCGATTTTCTCTTCTATCGTCATCTTGGCCATGAGTCGGCTGATGAAGGTGTCCATGTCTCCCTGAGCCTGTGCCGTCATTGCCGAGAGGCAGAGCAGCGTCCATAGCAATACATTTTTTTTCATGCTGTTATCTTGCGTTTTGTTGTTTTGTTATCAATAACGACTGCAAACAGTTGTTATTGTGGATGTTCCTTTTATTTTTTTGTTTTTTTGTCGTGCTTTCAGGAATTATTTGTAAATTTGCAGCTGTCGGACATCATGTGCTGACCAAGAACCATCATGCAGATACGACTGGTTGCTATTCTTTTTGTCTTGTTGGCCTGCGGAGGGCTGGCGGCCCAGGAGCCGACGGACGCTCCTGCTGACGAGGCGCGACGCCTGGAGCAGATGCAGGCCGACATGCAACGCGACGACTATATCGCCGTGAGCATCCTGACGGCATCGCCGGGACAGCCGGTATATTCCGCCGCCGGACATGCGGCATTGCGCATGACGTGTCCGCAGCATGGCATCGACTACTGCTATGAGTTCGACAATATCGTCTCGCCACAGCTGATGGCCGACTTCCTTCTCGGACGCATGCAAGGGCTCTTCGTGCGCCGGCAGACGGCCGACTTCATCGACCGCTACCGACAGGAGGGGCGCGGCATCACCGGTCTGCCACTCAACCTCACCGCCGACGAGGACATCCGCCTATGGCAAGTCCTCGACTACTGTGCCGACTCCGTGGGCCTGCAGCCTTTCGATATGATGTCGCATCAGTGCGTGAGCACGATGGTGGGGGCTGTGAAAGAGGCCATCGCCAATGCCCGCATCAGCTATCACGGCACGCCGGAAGCCCTCCACGGCACCTATCGCGGCACGTTCCCGCTGATGTTCAAGCGGGCACCATGGGCAGCCTTCGTATGGAATCTGCTGATGGGGACGGGCTTCGACACCGAGCCGCCCCATGAGTTGCTGCTCTTTCCCGCTGTGCTCATCGACGAGTGGCAGCGGGCAACCATTGTCGGGACCGACGGAGCAGAACGGCCGTTGGCTGCCGGCGCACCGTATGTGCTGCTGGCAGCGGCCATCATCGACAAGCCTGCCGCCGTTACCCCGACGCTGCTCTTCGCCATCCTCCTTGCCGTAGCCATCGTCGTCACCCTGTGGGAGTGGCGGCGGGGACCGCTGCCGGCAGGACGTCTGCTCGATGGTGTGCTGCTCAGCGGCGTGACACTCGTCGGACTGTTGCTCGCCTACCTGATTATCTTCTCCCACCATGCAGCCACCTCATGGAACTGGCTCTTCCCCGTGTTCTCACCGCTGCCCGCCCTGGTATGGCTGATGCGCCGCAGCTGTCCGGTGGCATGTCGCCGCTTCTGGGCGGTGGCCACGCTGGTGCTGCTGGCCTACTGCCTGCTCACCCCCGTCATCCCACAGATGCAGCATGGCGGCATGCTCCTCCTGCTCCTTACCCTTGCCGTACGGACGTCGACAATTTATCACAACATCATAAAGTCTCACTTAAAACCATCAACAGCATGAAAACAAAGAATCTATTCCGCATGGCAGCCTTGCTGCTCGCCATCGCAGGCCCGATGAAGGGACATGCCTTGGAACTTTTGTTCTTGGATTACAGCGAAACCTACTATGGTGACTGCCATGTCACCGTGAAGTCGCCATCGTCGGCCCAGGGACTCGTCTATGTCACTCACGACCTGTCAGACTCGCGCATCGTCGCAGGCAAGAACCCGGCACTGCAGAGCGCTCCCGGCGTCACCGCACAGCTGAAGGCCAACCTCTCGTCGACGTCGGGCTATAGCGTACGCCTGATAGCCTACCCGAAGCCCGGCTATGTGCTCGACGGCTTCGTTACGGAAGAGTCCTACCAGGCAAACGAGCCCAATTACATCAAGGGAAACGGATATGAAAAAAAATTATCGGGCGACATCGTGAAACTCATCCCCATCGACACGCTGCGCGATGTCAAGGAAGATCCCGTCAAGCAGGCCGGCTACCGCTTCACGCCGAAGGCCACGTCGACAGTCTATGCTATCTTCCGCCCGGCAAAGACGTTGACCGTCAGCGTCAGCACCCCCGGCACGTTGAAGGATGCCGTCCTGGATATTGATAGGGTAACGAGCGAGAGATTCGATGGCATCGTCGTCCGCGGAACTATCGACTCCACCGATGTGGCCTATCTGTCCAACCTGTCGAGAAACCGAAACCTCGTGCGCATAGACCTCTCACAGGCACGCATCTCGCGCTTGGGCAATAGTGCCTTCTCTGGCTGTAGCAAACTCTATGAGGTGAAACTCCCCACGTCGGGACTGAAGGAAATCGGCAATCGCGCCTTCGCCTATTGCTACTCCCTGAAGAAACCCGTCATCCCGGCATCGGTGACAACGCGTGGAGAGAACATCTTCTATGAGTGCACAACTATCAACCGGAACCTCTGAGTGCAGGGGGGGTGTTCCGGGGGTTCCGGGGGGGCCGGAGTTTCCGGGGTTTCCGGATTTTCCGGGGGTCCCGGATTTTCCGGATTTTCCGGATTTTCCGGATTTTCCGGCTGTTCTGGGGTTTCCGGGGTTTCCGGATTTTCCGGATTTTCCGGAACGAGAATACGATGTATTCCCTAAGAGAATACAGTGTAATCCCTAAGAGAATGCAGTGTAATCCCTAAGAGTTTACAGTGTATTCCCTAAGAGAATACAGTGTGATCCCTAAGAGAATACGATTGCTTCTTGCATTCGTCGGACTGATGATAAAAAGAAGGGGGGCGGCAGAAAATCTCTGTCGCCCCCCTTGTTATAATCTGTTGCAGGTTGTCAACGGCTCCGACTCTCGCTGGGCCGCATCCGACGCCTTACAGGTTCGGGTTGATCTCGTTCCACTTCTCAATGGCGGGAACGATGTTCAGCGTGACGAGCTCGTCGCGCATCTTGCAGAGGTGCTCATAGCTCTGGTCGAGCTTGGCGTTCTCCTCGGCAGTGCCCTGAGGAACTTCGTAGTGTGCACCCGTGGTGTCGAGGGTGGTCTTCATGGCCATCATGATGTGGTCGTACTTCTCGGTCTTCACATAGGTGCCGACGGGGAAGCGGAAGGGCTCACCACCCATCACCGAGCGAATCATCTCAACAGAGAGGTAGGCAGGGCTCTGGAAGGAGGAGCGGCCACGCAGCTTGATGATGGCGGCACCACCCTGGGTGACATCCTTCTTCATCTGCTCCCACTCAGCCTCGGGGAACTCGGCGGTGCCGATGATGTCGGTCAGCTTGCGACCGTCGATTTCGACATGGCTGCCGAAGACGGCCATCTGCTCGCCGTGTCCGCCATAGGTGGCGCAACCGGTGATCTCGCTCTGCATCACACCGAACTTCTTGGCCAGGGCCGACTGCAGACGGGTGGTGTCGAGGGCGGCCAGGGTGGTCACCTGTGAGGGTTTCAGTCCGGAGTAGAGGAGGGTTACCAGACCGGTGAGGTCGGCGGGGTTGAAGATGATGACGACGTGCTTCACGTCGGGGCAGTACTGCTTGATGTTCTTACCGAGCTCTTCGGCAATCTTGCAGTTGCCGGCGAGGAGGTCTTCACGTGTCATGCCTTCCTTGCGTGGTGCACCACCGCTGGAGATGATGTATTTGGCGTTGGTGAAAGCCTCTACGGGGTCGGTGGTGGCGGTGATCTTCACGTCGCCGAAGCCACTCTGACGCATTTCCTCGGCTACGCCTTCGGGTGAGAATACGTCGTAGAGACAGATGTCGTTGGTGAGACCCATGGTCAGGGCTGTCTGCACCATGTTTGATCCGATCATGCCGGCTGCGCCGACGATGGTCAGTTTGTCATTAGTCAAAAATGCCATAGCTTTTTATTAAGAATTTATTGTTTTGAATTTATTTTTTTTATTTTCGACTGCAAAGGTACAAAAAAATGTGGAAGTAGGGCAGAAACACTCCGACGAAAAATGTTATTTATTATAAAAAGGCGGTGGATTGTCACCTCGATGTTACAAAAAAGGTGGAGAAAAACAGGGTGCCCTCTCCCGGCAAAACATAAAAAAATATAAACGAGGTTCTGTTTTCTTTGTTTTGCTCTTACTTCTTTGTACCTTTGCATGTACAATTTGATGAATGCAATGATTGAAGTGAAAGTTATCAATCGCGGACGCCAACCACTGCCCGCCTATGCCACGCCGCTGAGTGCCGGAATGGACCTCAGGGCTGATATCACCGAACCCGTCGTGCTGCAGCCGCTGGAGCGCAGGCTGTTTCCCACCGGACTCTTCATCGCTCTGCCCGAGGGCTACGAGGCTCAGGTGCGACCACGCAGCGGACTGGCACTGAAGCACGGCATCACCGTGCTGAACACGCCGGGAACCATCGATGCCGACTACCGCGGCGAGGTGGGCGTGCTGCTGGTGAACCTCTCGCAGGAGCCGTTTACCATCGAGCCTGGCGAGCGCATCGCCCAGATGGTCATCGCCCGCCATGAGCAGGTGACGTTCCAACTCGTCGACGCCCTCGACGAGACGGAGCGCGGTGCCGGCGGCTACGGACACACGGGGGTGAAGTGATTGGCTGTTGGCTATTAGCTTTTAGCGATTAGTGTTGCACATGAAAAGTAATAAACATATCAGATGGTGGATGGCAGTAATGGCTGTCGTGCTCATGGTGGCAGGGTGCTCACACCGTGGCATGCCGGCGTCGTCGGTGGCTCCCGTCGTCAGGGAGAAGGCACACCTGACGGCCGATGAACAGCAGCGCTACCAATACTACTTTCTCGAGGCCCTGCGACAGCAGAACGCCGAGAACTATGCTGCCGCCTTCGACCTGCTGGCCCGTTGTCTCGCCATCGACTCCACCGCCGCTGAGGCCTACTACCTCATGGCCGACTATCTGCTGGCCCTGAAGCGTAATGCCGAGGCTACCGACTATCTGGAACGCGCTGAGGACCTCGCACCCGCCAATGACTTCTATCATGAACGGGCCGCACAGCTCTACTACGGACAGCAAGACTTTCCCCGTGCCATCGATGCCTATGAGAAGCTGTATGCCTCGAACCACGAGCGCATCGACGTGCTGAGCATCCTCGTGCAGCTCTATGGCCGCCAGAAGGACTATGCCGGCATGCTCAACGCCGTGAACCGCCTGGAGCGTGCCGAAGGGAGCAGCGAAGACCTCACGCTCACGAAGATGCGGATCTATGAGGTGCAGGGAAACAAGAAAGCCGCCTACCGCACGCTGAAGTCGCTCTCCGACCGCCATCCCACCGACATCAACTACAAGGTGATGCTCGGCAACTGGCTCATGCAGAACGACGGCAAGAAGCAGGCATACAAGATCTTCAGCAATGCCCTGCGCGAGGAGCCGGACAACAACTACGCCCTCGCCTCGATGTTCGACTACTACAACACCGTGGGAGAAGATTCCATGGCCGCACAGCTGCGCGACGAGATGCTGCTGTCGCGACAGACCCCCACCAAGACGAAACTCACCCTCTTCCAGCAGATTATCCGCGACAACGAAAAGAACCATGGCGGCGACAGCACCGCCGTGCTCGCCCTCTTCGAACGCGTCATCGAGGCCAACCCCAAGGAGGCTGACATCGCCACCCTTGCTGCGGCCTATATGGTCATGAAGGAAATGCCCCAGCAGCAGGTGGACAGCGCCCTGCAGCGGGTGCTCAACGTGGAGCCCGATAACGTCGGCGCACGCCTGCAGCTCATCCAGTCGGCATGGCGCCGGCAAGACTGGACGGGCGTGGTAGACCTCTGCCAGCCCGCCGTACAGCTGAACCCCGAAGAGATGGCCTTCTACTACTATATGGGAATAGCCTACTACCAACAGGACAAACGCGACGAGGCCCTCGACGCCTTCCGGCGCGGGGTAGGGGAGATCACCTCTGAGAGCAACCCGGAGATTGTCAGCGACTTCTATGCCATCATGGGCGACATCCTCCACCAGAAAGGACGCGACGACGAAGCCTTCGCCGCCTACGACAGCTGCCTGCAATGGAAAGACGACAACATCGGCTGCCTGAACAACTATGCCTACTACCTCAGCGAACTCGGACGCGACCTGACAAAAGCCGAGAAGATGAGCTACCGCACCGTCAAGGCCGAGCCGAAGAACCCCACCTACCTCGATACCTACGCATGGATACTCTTCATGCAGGAACGCTATGCCGAGGCACAGATCTATATCGACCAGGCACTCCTCGCCGATACCCTCGATGCCGACACCGCCAGTGCTGACTCCCTCAGCGCTGACACCATCGCGGTGGACGACATCAACTTCGTCTCGGCCGTCGTCGTGGAACATGCCGGCGACATACATGCCATGAACGGCGATATCGACAGAGCCGTGGAACTGTGGCAGCGAGCCCTCGACAAGGGAAGCGACAACGCCCTGCTGCCCGAAAAGATTAAACAACGTAAATACCTCAGGAAAGATGAAGAATAAGATACTCCTCGCTGCCATCATCGTCATGCTGACCGCCTGTGGCAGCAGGAAGCAGATGACAGGGGAACCCGTTACCGATGCACACCCCTCAGGCACGCCGGCAGCAACCTCCGCTGCCGCACGCACCGCCTATCTGCGTCATGTCACCGGGAACGCCGTCACAACAGAGAACATCGTCGCTGGCATGTCGTTCAGCGTCAAGACGGGCTCGAAAAGCCTGTCGGCACCCGGCAAAATCAGCATGCGTCGCGGGGAGATCATCCGACTGCAAGTCACCGTGCCCATCCTCGGCTCAGAGGTGGCAAGGATAGAGTTCACACCCACCCACGTGCTCGTCGTCGACAGGCTCCACAAAGAATATGTCAAGGCGGCATACAACGACCTCGACTTCCTGGCCGACAACGGCATTGACTTCTATGCCCTGCAGGACCTCTTCTGGAACCAGCTCCACCTGCCCGGGAAGAAAACCGTCACCGAGAAAGACCTCGCCGCATTCGATGCCGACCCCACACAGGCCGCCATCGTCTACCACCACGGAAAGATGGACTACCAATGGACCACCACAGCCTCCGACATGCCGCAGATCAATACTGCCGAGGTCACCTATCGGGCATCGAAGGGAAGCACGTCGACACTGCGGTGGCAGTACGGCGACTTCAAGGCTGTCGGCAGCAAAGCCTATCCCGTGCAGCAGCAGATCACCTTCGCCACCAATGCCACCGCCAAACCCCGACATATCGAAGTGGACCTGCAGCTGAGCAGCCTCTCTGACAACAGCAAATGGGACACCCAGACCACCCTCTCGGCGAAATACAAGCCGATGAATGCCGAAGCACTACTGAAGAAAATACTCGCAATGTAACACCCTGACACCATGCCACAGCGACTCCTGACCATACTCCTCTCCCTCTTCCTTCTGCTTGCGCCCGCCGACGCTCAGCAGAAGAAGACGACGACGGCTCCCAAGAAAACCGTCACCCAGAAAAAAACCACGGCAACACCCAAGAAGACTACCACCCGGAAGAAGACGACGACGGCTCCCAAGAAAACCGTCACCCAGAAGAAGACCACCACACGCCAGCCGCAATACTCCACGAAGGAAATCAACAAACTCAAGGACGAGCACAGCAAGGTGAACCGGCAGATTGAGCAGAACAAGAAAAAACTACAGAAGAACCAGGAGACGGTAAAGAAAAGCCTGCAGGCCATCTCGGCCATGGATGCCGAAATCGCCGACTACCGCCGGAACATCGAGACCATCCGTGGCGACATCGACAAGATAGACAACGACATCAGCCTGCTCACCTCACAACTCGAGACCCTTGAGAAACAACTCGCCGACCACAAGAAGAAATACATCAAGTCCGTACGCTATCTCACACGCCAGAACGCCTCGCAAGACCAGCTCATGTTCATCCTCTCGGCCGACGACTTCACACAGATGTACCGACGGGCAGGTTTCGTGCGCGACTACGCCGCCTTCCAGCGTACGCAGGGCGAGGCAGTGAAAGCCAAACGGCAGAGCGTCAACGAGAAACGCCAGCAACTGGAACAGGCTCGCGCCGCCAAGGCTGAGCTGATGAAGAAAGACCAGCAGGCCCGCGAGACGATGGAGAAGAAGCAGGGCGAACAGAAACGCATGGTGTCGTCGCTGCAGAAAGAACAGAAGACCATCCAGCAGGTCATCCAGCAGGAACGCCAGCAGGCTGAGGCGCTGAACAGGAAAATCGATGCGCTGATTGCCATCGAAGTGGAAAAGGCCCGTAAGGCTGCCGAGGCTGAGGCTGCGAAGAAGAAAGCCGAGCGTGAGGCTGCCGCGAAGAAGAAAGCCGAGGAACTCGCCCGGAAGAAGGCTGAGGCCGAACGGCTCAAGAAGGAGAATGCCGACCGTGTGGCACAGGCCAAGGCCCGTGAGGCCGATGCCAAGGCGCGTGCCAAGGCTGCCGCCAAGGGCAGCGATGCAAAAGCCATCGAGCGTGCGGAACAGGAAGCCCGCGAGGCCGAGGCCGCCCGTAAGGCAGCAGAGCGCAAGGCCGATGCCGACGACTCCCGTAGCAAGAAAGAGATAGACCGTGCCAAACGCGAGTCTGACGACAGCAAGGCATGGGTGACCAGTACCGACCGGAAACTCAACGGCTCGTTCCAGAGCAACCGCCGCAGACTCCCCATGCCCATCACCGGACGCTACCAGATCACCTGCCATCATGGCGGAAACCGCTACCCGGGCATCCCCGGCGTCCACCTGCCGAATGTCGGCATACGCATCCTCGGACAGGGCGGCGCACAGGCGCGCGCCATCTTCGACGGCGTGGTGAGCGGCGTCTCCGTCATCAACGGCAACAGCACCGTCCTCATCCGTCACGGCTCATACATCTCCGTATATAGCAACCTCCGAGGGGTGAACGTGCGTGAGGGACAGCGCGTCAGCACCCGACAGGTTATCGGTACTCCCGCCAATAACCTCCTCGAATTCCGACTCTATAACGGCAAGACCGTCCTCAACCCCGAAGAGTGGCTGGGGAAATGAGAAATGAGAAATAGAAAATGAGAAATGAGAAATGAGAAATGAGGAATGAGTTGGTAGCGAACCGGCAGGCCATTTCTCATTTCTCATTTCTCATTTCTCATTTTCTATTTCTCATTTCTCATTCCTCATTTCTCATTTCTCATTCCTCATTTCTCATTTCTCATTTTCTATTTCTCATTTCTCATTTCAAAGCCCGAATGGCATTGAGCACGGCAAGGACGGTGACACCCACATCGGCAAAGACAGCCATCCACATCGTGGCCATACCGAAGACGGCAAGAACGAGGACGGCAACCTTCACACCAATGGCGAAGGCGACATTCTGACGGGCGATGCCGATGGTATGGCGGGCCACGCGGATGGCCGTGGCAATCTTCGACGGGTGGTCGTCCATGAGGACGACATCTGCGGCGTCGATGGCGGCATCGCTACCCAGCGCACCCATGGCAATGCCGATGTCAGCACGCGCCAGCACAGGGGCATCGTTGATGCCGTCGCCCACAAAGGCAAGGGTACCACCGGCCGGCAATGTCTGTAGGTGTTCTTCCAGGTGTGCCACCTTGTCGGCAGGGAGCAGCCCGGCATGGTAGCGGTCTATCTGCAGCTCCTCAGCCACCTGGCGCGCCACCTCCTCACGGTCGCCGGTGAGCATGACAATCTTCCTCACCTCACATTCTCGCAAGGCAGCGATGGCCTCACGGCTGTCGTCCTTCACCTGGTCGCTGATGACGATATGTCCGGCGTAGACAAACTGGTCGGCTGACGTAGCAGGGGCAATGGCCACATGGATGACAGTGCCGACGAGGTGGCAGTCGTGCCAGTCGGCACCGACAGCCTCCATCATCCGGGTGTTTCCCACACAGACAATCTCGTCGCCGACACGGGCACGGATGCCCTGTCCGGCAATCTCCTGAACGTCGCTCACCGTGCAGCCGTCGGTAGCCTCCTCGGGGAAGGCGGCACGCAAGGCAGCACCGATGGGGTGGGTGGAATAGTGTTCCACGTGGGCCGCCAAATGTAGCAGGCGGTGTTCGGCGGCAGCCGTGTCGGCTCCTCCGCCCCAGGCTTCGGGGTGTACGGCACTGACAGCAAACTGTCCCTCGGTGAGCGTTCCCGTCTTGTCGAAGACCACCGTGTCCATCTTTGCCAGCGCGTCCATGAAGTTGGCACCCTTGATAAGGATGCCCTTGCGCGATGCGCCGCCGAGGCCTCCGAAGAAAGTCAGCGGCACACTGATGACGAGGGCGCACGGACAGGAGACGACGAGGAAGAGCAGGGCACGGTAGAACCAGGTGACGAAAGCGCCTCCGGCGATGACAGGGATGATGGCGATGGCCACGGCGGCCAGGACGACGATGGGGGTGTAGATGCGTGCGAAACGCGTGATGAATGCCTCGCTCTTCGACTTATGGTCGGCAGCACTCTCCACCATGCTGATGATCTTCGCCACGGTGCTCTCCTCATACCGCCGTGTGGCACGGATACGGAGCACACCGTCGAGGTTGATACATCCCGATGCCACATCGTCGCCTGCGGCAACCTGGCGAGGAATGCTCTCGCCCGTCAGCGCCACGGTGTTCAGCGACGACGACCCCTCGACGACGGTGCCGTCGATAGGGATGCGCTCGCCGGGGCTGACGACGACGGTCATACCCGGCATCACCTCTTCCGCAGGTATCGTCGTGGTGGCGATGCCATCCTCATGGTGCTCTTCCACCACGGCCTTGTCGGGACGTATCTCCATCAGGTGAGCAATGGAACGGCGGCTCTGTCCTTCGGCATAGCCCTCGAAGAGCTCGCCCACCTGGAAGAACAACATCACGAAGACGGCTTCGGCAAACTGGGGCTCTCCGCCCGGCAGGAAGCCGATGGCCAGTGCCCCGATGGTAGCTATCGCCATGAGCAGGTGCTCGTTGAAGGCATCGCCGTGGGCCAGTCCCTCGGCAGCCTCCTGCAATGTCTCGTGGCCGACAAGGAGGTAGGGCACGAGGTAGACGAGGAGCAGCTGCCAGGTGGCGAGATGTCCGTAATGCTCGATGAGGGCTGCCGCGATGAGCGTCAGCGTGGCCGTGATGATGATGGTGAGCTGGCGGCGCAGGCCCCCTTCTTCGTGTTCATGGTGATGTTCATGATGCTCATGGTGGTGTTCATGATGCTCGTGGTGTTCGTGATGGTGCTCATGGTGCTCATGATGTGAGCAGGCGCATGATGCAGTCTCGTTGTGATGAGGATGGGTCATATGAATGTTCCTTTTTTATGATTTTCGCCTGCAAAGGTACGTAACAACTATTGCAACCCGGTTGCAAAACAGAAAATTATGAGTTTTCTTTTTGTCTTTCCTATATTTTTTAGTACTTTTGCACGCAAAATTATTGAACAGCATGAATAAAGAAACCATCTCCTCCCTCTTCGCAGCCCATCTGCTGCGCATCAAAGCCGTCAAGCTACAACCCCATGAGCCTTTTACATGGGCCAGCGGGTGGCGGTCGCCAATCTATTGTGACAACCGCAAGGTGAACGCCTATCCCGACGTGCGCTCGTTTGTGAAGCGGGAACTGGCACGTGAGATTCTCGTGCGCTATCCCGAGGCCGAGGCTATCGCCGGCGTGGCAACGGGTGCCATCACCCAGGGCGCACTGGTGGCTGACATGCTCCAGATGCCCTTCGCCTATGTGCGTCCGAAACCGAAGGACCACGGCATGGGCAACCAGATAGAGGGTGAGCTGAAGGCTGGTACGAAGGTCGTCGTCGTGGAAGACCTCATCTCCACCGGCGGCTCGTCGCTGAAAGCCGTCGAGGCCCTGCGTGCTGCCGGCATCGAGGTGCTGGGCATGGTGGCCTCGTTCACCTATGGCTTTGCCGTGGCCGAAGAGGCTTTCCGTGAGGCCGGCGTCGTGCTGACCACCCTTTCCGACTATCATCATGTCATTGCTGAGGCCGTGAAGACAGGCTATGTGTCGGATGCCGATGTGGAGATGCTCAAGGCCTGGCGCCAGGACCCGGCAGGGTGGGGCGTTTGAGCATTGAAGACCCCCTCCCGTCCTCCCCTGTAGGGGATGTGGTTTTAAGTTAAGAGTTTAAATTTTAGAGTTGAGCATTATGATGACAACATTTGAAAGCACGGTACGGCAGATCATGGCACCGCAGCAGCGGGTGTACGACATGCTGAGTAACCTGGAAAACATAGAGAAGGTGCGGGATAAGCTTCCTGCCGACAAAATAGACAACCTGTCGTTCGACAAAGACTCCGTCACTGTCAGTGTGCCCCCAGTGGGCGCCGTCACGATGTGTGTCGTCGACCGTGAAGAGCCGAAGACCATCAAGTTCGAAGCACAGAACAGTCCTGTGCCGTTTAACTTCTGGATACAGCTGCTGCCCGTCAGCGAGGAGTCCTGTAAGATGAAACTCACCATCAAGGCCGAGCTGAACATCTTCATCAAGGGCATGGTGCAGAAACCTTTGCAGGAGGGCATCGAGAAGATTGCCGACGTGCTGCAGGTCATCAACTATTAGTCCTGCTGCCGATACAGCAGGAATGCCGGATTGGTTTACAGAGAGAACAACATTATTTGTCATGTCATGTGCAAAAGGATGAGCAGACTGTTGACGGCTGTGCTGTGGGGCGTGGTAGCGGTGCTGACAGGCTGTTGCGAGGCCACAGAGGAGTTCAGTAGCTTCCACCCCAACCTGTCGTATGACAACGGCACCCACCTCGACGCCACCATCGCCTCGGCCATGGACCCGGTGTCCACCGGTGTGTGGTGCCATGTGTCGACGCGCTTCTCGGCAGGAGCCTACTATTTCGCCTTTGCCAACAATCAGGGACTCTCCTCGGAAGTCATCTTCAATGCCATCGACAGCAGGCAGCAGAGCCAGAACCGCATCGGCATGAACAATGGCATCATCGTCGGCTTCAGCATCTTCGGCGACGGCTTCTTTGCCTTCGATGCACAATGCCCCGACTGCTTCGACTACAACACCCTGCCCGTGCGCAACTATCCGCTGACGTTCACCGACACGGGCAACGTCAGCTGCAAACACTGCGGACGCACCTTCGAACTCAACAAATGGCCCAACGGCCTCACCCGCTATCGCGCCACCACCACAGGTCCGCAGGGACTGCTCCGCGTTTTCTGATACGAAAAAGTTAATTTTTGTTTAATGTGACGTTTTCCCGTTGCCAACGTTTCAGCCTTTCAACCTTATTTCGTAACTTTGCACTGCTTTTTAAGATGCACACCCACTGCCGCGATGGTGGAATGGTAGACACGAGGGACTTAAAATCCCTTGGCCAGTGATGGCTGTGCGGGTTCGAGTCCCGCTCGCGGCACCAGACATTATTATTTAAATACCATTAAATTTATTATGCGTAAAAATCAAATTCTTTTCTTGTCTGCCGTCGTACTGTTGGCGCTCACATCCTGTAAGAGCAAGCTTGGCGCACTGTCGGCCGACTATTTCACGGTAACCCCAAATCCCCTTGAGGCACAGGCCGGTGAGGTGCCCGCCACCATCAATGGCATGTTCCCTGAGAAATATATGAAGAAGAAGGCCGTCGTCACCGTCGTCCCCGAGCTGCGCTCGAACATCACCGGTGAGCGCGTGGCCGGCGAAGGCGCCACCTTCCAGGGCGAGAAAGTGCTGGGCAACGACCAGACCATCTCCTATCGCCTGGGTGGACGCTATTCGATGAAGACCAACTTCACCTATGCTGAGCCGCTGCAGAACAGCGACCTCTACCTCACCTTCAAGGCCCGCGTCGGAAAGAAGACCGTCAAGGTGCCCGAGGTGATGGTGGCCAAGGGCGTCGTCGCCACATCGGAACTCTACAAGCGCATCCTCGCCAACGGCGGCGGCTGCCTGGCTGTTGACAGCTTCCAGCGCGTACGTGAGCAGAAGCAGGAAGCCAACATCAAGTTCCTCGTCAACGAAGCCAAGATCCGCAAGAGCGAACTCGCCAGCAACAGCATCTCGGAGTTTGTCAACATGCTCCGCAAGATCAATGCCGACCGCGAAGGACTGAACGTCCAGAACATCGAGGTCGCCGCCTACGCATCGCCGGAAGGTGGTTTCGACTTCAACGACCGCCTGGCCAACAAGCGCCAGAACGTCTCGGAAGACTATGTGCGCGAGCAGCTGAAGGCTACCGATGTGGAGGCTGGCATCTATGCCCACTACACCGCACAGGACTGGGACGGTTTCAAACAGCTCGTCGCTGCCTCGAATATCCAGGACAAGGACGTCATCATCCGTGTGCTGGATATGTATAAGGATCCCGAAGAGCGCGAACAGCAGATCCGCAACATGTCGGCAGGCTTCCAGGAGCTGGCCCTCGGTGTGCTGCCTGAGCTGCGCCGTGCACGCCTGATCATCAACTATGAGGTCATCGGCCGTAGTGACGAACAGATCCAGCAGCAGTTTGCTGCCGACGCTTCGAAGCTCTCAGCAGAGGAACTCCTCTATGCTGCAACCCTCGAGGATGACATCCAGAAGCAGGAGGCTATCTACAAGGCTGCTGCCAAGAACTACCCCAAGGACTACCGTCCGCTGAACAACCTGGCCGTCCTCGAGATGGCACGTGGCAACGAGGCTGCCGCCAAGGAATATATCGCCAAGGCCCTGCAGGTAGACCCGAAGGCCGCCGAGGCTTTTGCCAACCGCGGACTCATCAACCTGAAGAACGGTCTTATGGCTGATGCCGAGACCGATATCGCACGTGCCAGCGGTGCTCCCACCGTGGGCGAGGCCGTCGGTAACCTGAGCATCGCCAAAGGCAACTACGCACAGGCTGAAGCCGACTTCCAGGGCATCGAGAGCAACAGCGCCGCCCTGGCACAGCTGCTCAACAAGAACTACAACAAGGCCATCGAGACCCTCGATGCCGTTGCCCATCCCGATGCCATGACGAGCTACCTCCACGCCATCGTCGCTGCCCGCAAAGGCAACAAGTTCGCTGCCAAGTCATATCTTGAGGAGGCTCTGGAGAAAGATCCTACCCTCAAGCCCTATGCCGACAACGACCTCGAACTCAGCATCATCCGATAATCATCAGCAATAACCGGATATTGTAGGGGCGGCATGCCCCTACAATATTTTTTTTACCAATGGTCAATATGAAGAAGACTGCCGCCAAGAGATTTTGTAAGCGACTCCTGACCCCCGTGCTGTGTGGCTTCATCGCATGGAGCATGACCGCCTGTTCGTCGGAGTCGCAACGGTTTAAGATCGATGCCCGCTTCTCGCAGATTGACCAAGGACAGTTCTACATCTACAGCCCCGACGAACTCATCGAAGGCATCGACACCGTGCAACTCATGCGCGGACGCTTCACCTATTCACTCAATACCAAGCGAACGGGAATACTCGTCGTGGTATTTCCCAACTACTCCGAACAACCCATCTTCGTGGAACCCGGAAAAGAGGTGAAGGTAAAAGGTGACGTCACCCACCTGAAGGAGATGCGCGTCACCGGCACCGACGACAACAAGCTGATGAACCGTCTGCGCGAGGTGATTGCCACGTCGTCGCCCCTGGAGATGGTGGCGGCGGCACGGCGCTTCATCGAAGACCATCCCCAGTCCATCGTCGGCACCTATCTCGTAGGGCGCTACTTCCTGCAGGGAGACTCCGTGAACTACACCGAAGCCAAACGGCTCATCGACCTCATGCATGACAGTCAGCCTGACAACGGATACCTCGTCAGACTCGACAAACAGGTCAGCGGACTGGCAGCCTCGTCTGTCGGTCAGCCCCTGCCGGCCTTTGCCGCCACCACCATCGACGACAAGCACATCGACAGCGCCGACCTGCGCACGGCAAAAACGGTCATCGTCAGCCCATGGGTCACCTGGAACTTCGAGAGTGTAGGCCAGCAGCGCAAGCTGAACCGTGAGGCCCGAAAGCACAGGGAAAGCCTGCGTGTCGTCAGCCTCTGCCTCGACGGCAGCGCGTCCACCTGCCGGCTGTATGCCGACCGCGACACCCTCGATGCGGTCCTCGTGGTGTGCAGCGGCGAACAACTGGGCGACTCCCTCTGCCGTCAGCTGGGCATCTACGGACTGGACGACAATATCGTCGCGAAGGACGGCACCATCACCGCCCGGAGGCTTCCCGCCGAGAAACTTATCGAAACGGCAAGGTACATGGAATAACGAAGGTTATTTTTTCAAAAAGCGGAAAGAAAAGTGTAACTTTTTGCACGCGTTTAATTAAAAAATAGTACCTTTGCACGCAGTTTTAGACTGTTTTCACAATTATAATATGGATAAGAAACTCAAAAAAGTGCTCGTGCTCGGCTCGGGCGCTCTTAAAATCGGGCAGGCGGGAGAGTTTGACTACTCTGGTTCGCAGGCCTTGAAGGCATTGCGTGAAGAAGGTATCTTCTCCGTGTTAGTCAATCCAAACATCGCCACTATCCAGACGTCTGAGGGCATCGCCGACAAAGTTTATTTTCAACCGGTGACGCCCTTTTTCGTAACCGAAATTATCAAGAAGGAACGCCCCGACGGCATCCTCCTGGCTTTCGGCGGACAGACGGCGCTGAACTGCGGTACGGAACTCTACCAGACAGGTGTGCTGAAGGAGTATGGCGTGGAAGTGCTCGGAACCTCCGTTGAGGCCATCATGAACACCGAAGACCGCGACCTCTTCGTGAAGAAACTCGATGAGGTGGCGCTGAAGACGCCCGTCTCGCATGCCGTGGAGTCGATGGACGATGCCCTGCGTGCCGCCCGTGAGATCGGCTTCCCCATCATGATTCGCTCTGCCTATGCGCTGGGCGGACTGGGCTCGGGCATCTGTCCCGATGAGAAGACCTTCCGTGAGGTGGCGGAGAGTGCTTTCACCTTTGCCCCGCAGATCCTCGTCGAGGAGTCGCTGAAAGGCTGGAAGGAAATAGAGTTTGAGTGTATCCGTGACAAGAACGACCACTGCTTCACGGTGGCATCGATGGAAAACTTCGACCCGCTGGGCATCCATACCGGCGAGTCCATCGTCGTCGCTCCTACCTGCTCGCTCACCGAGGAACAGGTGAAGATGCTGCAGGACATCACCATCCGCTGCGTGCGCCATCTGAATATCGTCGGCGAATGCAATATCCAGTTTGCCTTCAATGCCGTGACCAACGACTACCGTATCATCGAGATCAACGCCCGTCTGTCGCGTTCGTCGGCCCTGGCCTCGAAAGCTACCGGCTACCCGCTGGCCTTCGTCGCCGCGAAGATAGCCCTGGGCTATACCCTCGACCAGATAGGAGAAATGGGAACGCCGCAGTCGGCATACGTCGCTCCGTCGCTCGACTATATGATTTGTAAGATACCGCGCTGGGACCTGAACAAGTTCGTCGGTGTGAGCCGTCAGATCGGTTCGTCGATGAAGTCGGTCGGCGAGATCATGAGTATCGGCCGCTCCTTCGAGGAGATGATCCAGAAGGGCCTGCGGATGATCGGACAGGGCATGCACGGCTTCGTGGGCAACGACCACACCCGCTTCGACGACCTCGACGACGCCCTGGCCAACCCCACCGACCTCCGCATCTTCGCCATCGCACAGGCGCTGGAAGAAGGCTACAGCGTAGAGCGTATCGAAGAGCTGACGAAGATTGACGTGTGGTTCCTGGAACGGCTGAAGCATATCGTCGACCTGAAGCATCAGCTGCAGAAATATAACTCCCTTGACGAACTCTCCGACGACTTCCTGCGCGAGGTGAAGGCGGCCGGCTTCAGTGACTTCCAGATTGCCCGCTTCGTGTTGAAGCCGCAGCAGGGCAATATGGAAAAGGAAAACCTCGAGGTGCGTGCCTACAGAAAAGAGAGAGGCATCCTGCCGCAGGTGCGACGCATCGAGACCGTCGCCTCCGACCGGGCCACCAACTACCTGTACTGCACCTATCATGCCGACAACAAGGCACTGGCCGTCAATCCCGGCAGCGACGCACCGGCCATCATCGTCCTCGGCTCCGGTGCCTACCGCATCGGCTCCAGCGTAGAGTTCGACTGGTGCTCCGTCAACGCCATCCAGACAGCTCGCAAGCAGGGCTATCAGAGTGTGATGATCAACTATAACCCGGAGACCGTCTCCACGGACTACGATATGTGCGACCGCCTCTACTTCGACGAGCTGTCGCTCGAGCGCGTGCTCGACGTCATCGATATCGAGCAGCCCAAGGGCGTCATCGTCAGCGTGGGCGGACAGATACCGAACAACCTTGCCCTGAAACTCTATCGCCAACATGTGCCCGTGCTCGGCACCAGTCCTGTCGACATCGACCGCGCCGAGAACCGCGACAAGTTCTCCGCCATGCTCGACAAGCTCGGCATCGACCAGCCCGCCTGGCGTGCGTTGACCTCCCTGGACGATATCAAGGAGTTCGTCTCCGAGGTGGGCTACCCTGTCCTCGTCCGTCCGTCGTATGTGCTCTCCGGCGCAGCGATGAATGTCTGCTACGACGACCAGGAGCTGGAGCGCTTCCTGAAGATGGCCACTGAGGTGTCGAAAGACTATCCCGTCGTCGTCTCACAGTTCATGCAGGACACCAAGGAGATTGAGTTCGACGCCGTGGCCGACAAGGGTGAAATCGTGGAGTATGCCATCAGCGAGCATATCGAATATGCCGGTGTGCACTCCGGCGATGCCACCATGTGTTTCCCCGCACTGCATATCTACTACGACACGATACGCCGCATCAAGAAGGTGTCGCGACGGATTGCCAAGGAGCTGAACATCTCCGGACCGTTCAACATCCAGTATCTGGCGAAGGACCAGACGCTGCGCGTCATCGAGTGTAACCTGCGCGCCTCGCGCTCGTTCCCCTTCGTGTCGAAAATCCTCAAGCGCAACTTCATCGAAACCGCCACGAAGATCATGCTCGGCGTGCCCTATGAGCGTGCTGACAAGAGCGAGTTCGATATCGACCGCATCGGTGTGAAAGCCTCGCAGTTCTCGTTCGCCCGCCTGCAGAATGCCGACCCCGTGCTCGGCGTCGACATGAGTTCAACGGGTGAGGTGGGCTGTCTGGGCGACGACTTCAACGAAGCCCTTCTCAACGCACTCATCGCCACCGGCTACCGGCTGCCGAAGAAGAATATCCTCATCTCGTCGGGTGGTGCCAAGAGCAAGGTCGACCTGCTCGATGCCGGCCGTATGCTGGTGCAGAACGGCTATAAGATCTATGCCACCGGCGGCACGGCCCATTTCTTCAACGCCAACGGTGTGGAGGCTACCACCGTGGCATGGCCCGACGAGTCGGGTGAGCAGAATGTCATCGACATGATTGCCGAGCATAAGTTCGACCTTGTCGTCAACATCCCGAAGAACCACTCTTCCCGTGAGCTCACCAATGGCTATAAGATACGGCGTGATGCCATCAACCATAATATCCCGTTGATGACCAATGCACGTCTGGCCAAGGCTTTCATCGAAGCCTTCTGCCAGATGAAACAGGAAGATATCAAGATTAAGAGTTGGCAGGAATATAATGACTAACCCGCACCCCCATGGGCTCCTCTTTATCGATCGCGACGGTACCCTCGTGGAGGAACCGGCCGACGAGCAGGTAGATAGCTTCGAGAAGCTGCGCTTCAAGCCCGGCGTGTTCCGACACCTCGCACATATTTGCGAGGCAACAGACTATGAGCTTGTCCTCGTGAGCAATCAGGACGGACGGGGCACGGAGGCCTTCCCCGAGGAAGACTTCCTCCCCGTCCACCAATTCATCATGCAAGCCCTCGCCGACCAAGGCATCCGTTTCCGTGAGGAACTTATCGACAACCACTTCCCCGAGGACAACGCACCGACACGAAAACCTGGTACCGGCATGGTGCGCCGGTATATGGACGACAAACAGTGGGACATGACGAAATGCTACGTCATCGGTGACCGCGACACCGACCGCCAGCTGGCTCGTAACATGGGCTGCCAGGCACTCATCCTCGGCGACGACATGACCTGGGCCGACATCGACCGCATCCTCACCGCTCCACACCGCACGGCAGAGGTGCGGCGGACGACGCGCGAGACCGACATCCGCATCGCCGTCGACCTCGACAACCCGGCACCGCCGCAGGTGGAGACCGGGCTGGGCTTCTTCAACCACATGCTCGAGCAGATTGGCTACCACGGACAGATAAGCCTCGTCGTGGAAGCTGCCGGCGACCTGCATGTCGACGAGCATCATACCATCGAGGATACTGCCATCGTGCTCGGACAAGCACTTCGCGAAGCCCTCGGTGACAAGCGCGGCATCGGGCGCTATGGCTTCACGCTGCCCATGGACGACAGCCTCTGCACCGTAGCCCTCGACTTCGGCGGACGGCCCTGGCTCAACTGGAACGTGACGTTCCGGCGCGAACGCATCGGCGACGTGCCGACGGAGATGTTCATGCACTTCTTCAAGAGCCTCAGCGACGCCGCACAGATGAACCTCTATGTCGAGGCCCACGGCGACAACGAACACCATAAGATTGAAGGCATCTTCAAAGCCTTCGCCCGCAGCGTGCGCCAGGCCGTGCGCCGCGACCTGAACGACCACTCGCTGCCTTCGTCGAAAGGTACGCTGTAGCCACAATCCCTTTTTTAGCAGATATGAATAGATTTTTAGCGATAACCCTGCTGCTGTTGAGCGCAATGGCAGGATGGGCGCAAGGAAGTGTCCGCGGACGTGTGGCGGACAAGAGTACCGGGGAAGACCTCGGATTTGCCAACGTAAGAGTAACTAAACCAGGCTCAGACGATTTTATCGGTGGTGCCACCACTGATATTGACGGTCTGTTCACCATACGTAATCTGAAAGAGGGCCGCTATGTGCTCACCATCACGATGATGGGCTACAAGACGCTGACGCGTGACTTCACCGTCACCGCGGCCAAACCCGATGTGCACCTGCAGAACCTGCGCATAGCAGAGGACTCGAAGATGCTCGGCGAGGTGACCGTCACCGGACAGCAGTCGGCCATGCGACTGGAGGTCGACCGTAAGTCGTTCGATGTCGCACAGGACATCGCCAATGCCGGACAGTCGGCCTCGGAGGTGCTGGAGAATATCCCCAGCGTGGAGGTGGACACCGACGGCAATATCTCGCTGCGAGGCAACGAGAGCGTGGAGGTGTGGATCAACGGCAAGGCCTCAGGACTGACGGCCGACAACCGTGCGCAGATTCTGCAGCAGCTCCCCGCAGAGAGCATCGAACGCATCGAGATTATCGACAACCCCTCAGCAAAATTCTCGGCCGAAGGGTCGGCAGGCATCATCAATATCGTGCTGAAGAAAGACCGCAAGCCCGGCTACTACGGCTCCGTACAGGCCGGAGGCACCACGCGCAAGGGTGCCAACGCCAGTGCGAACATCAACTATAACTCGTCGCTCATCGATGCCTACCTGAACATCGGATACCGCCACCGGAGGAACACGGGAAAGTCGGAGAGCACACAGACCAACCCGCAGACCAACGAATGGCAGCGCTACGCCACGCGCTCCACCAACCAAGGCAACAACCTCTTCTCCCGGGCCGGCATCACCCTGCATGCCGGTGGGCGCGACGACATCTCTCTGTCGGGAATGATGATGCATGGCGGACGCCACGACTGGTCGACAACACCATACTACTACGGAACGGGCGAGATGTATACGCGCTTGCTGAACCGTCAGGCACGGTCGGGCGGACACATGCACATGCTCCATGGCGAGATGAGCTGGCAGCACCACTTCTCCGAGGACGGACGCCACTATCTCGACGTCACGGCGTCGGCAGGCCGATGGTGCAACAACGACGAGAATACCTATAACGACACCGAGACCCTGTTGCGGTCGCCAGTCTCCATGCCTTATGTGGGCGGACTCCAGAGCAGCAGTGACCAAAGCCTCCTCATGCGCATCAACAACAAAAACTATGAGGTGAAGGCTGACTACGAGAACCCTGTCACCGAACAGTTCAAGATACAGGCAGGCTACCAGGGACGCTTCTCTCACGAGAACACTCCGCAGGAGACATGGATCACGCCCAGCAACGCACCTGCCGGAGAGCCCGACTACTTCAACCGCTTCATCTACGACATGGACCTCCATGCCCTCTACACCACGCTCACCTATAACTTCGGAAAGTTCGGACTGATGGCGGGACTGCGTGGCGAATATTGGAAGGTGAACACCGAGAGCTACGACTGGACACAGGAGAACGACGCCACGCTGCGCACCGAGCCCTTCAAGAAAGACTACTTCCAGCTGTTTCCCTCGCTCTTCGCCTCCTATCAGCTCACACCCAACGACCAGCTGCAGCTGAACTACACACGGCGCCTGCGACGGCCATGGGGCGGACAGCTGAACTCCTACCGCGACACGCGCGACGCCACACGCGTCTCCTTCGGTAACCCCGAGCTGACGCCGGAGTTCTCCAACTCGTTCTCGTTCAACTACCTCCGCACATGGACCGAGCACAGCATGCTCATCTCTGCCTACTACCGTCCGACAACCGATGTCATGCAGCGCATCAACTGGATATCGTCGGCCGACGGCATGATGTACCAGACCCATAAGAACGTGGCAAAAAGCCAAAGCTCAGGACTCGAGGCTACCATCAAGAACAAGTTCTTCAGCATCGTCGACCTGTCAACAAACATCAACGCCTACTACTACCACCTCAACGGCTTCGACTACTTTATCGACGGACAGACCGTCAGTGGAACACCGCGACATAGCTTTACATGGAACGCGCGCATGCAGGCGTCGGTCATCCTGCCCTACGACTTCTCCGTACAGCTCAGCGGACGCTACCGCTCGCGCCAGGCCATCACCCAGGGCTACCGCAAGGCAGGGTATAACTTCGACCTGGGCATGCGCAAGAACTTCTTCGACAAGAAACTCGTACTCTCCGTGAACTGCCGCGACGTGCTCAACTCAAGGCGCTTCCGCAACTACACATCGAGCGACACCTTCGAGCGCCATCAGCTCTTCCGCCGAGGCGGCCGCAACGTCATCTTCACCCTCACGTGGAACTTCGGGTCAAACAACAAACCCAAGGAGGAAGGTCCAGACGGACAGGATATGCAACAGGATGACGGCATGCAGCAAGGAGGTTTCGAAATGGGTGGAGAATAGGCCTAACTCGTTAAAAAACATAAAAAATAATATATATAATAAGGTGTACCCGAAAGTTTTGCGTACTTTTGCGCTTCAAACCGCTACCTTCCGGAAAAACGGACGAAAGCATTAACAAAACGCAGAGAAAATGAAGAGAAACTTAGTCATCGTTGAGAGCCCTGCCAAAGCCAAGACCATTGAGCGCTTCCTGGGCAAGGAATATAAGGTGATGTCGTCGTATGGACACATCCGCGACTTGAAGAAGAAGGAACTGAGCATTCAGGAGAACAATATGGAACCTGAATACGAAATTCCCGAGGAGAAACAGAAAATCGTCAAGGAGCTCCTGCTCCAGGCACAGAAAGCCGACAAGGTGTGGCTCGCTTCCGATGAAGACCGCGAGGGAGAAGCCATCTCTTGGCACCTCTGTGAGGTACTCGGCCTCGACGAGGAGAAAACGGCACGTATCGTGTTCCATGAAATCACCAAGCCGGCCATCCTCAAAGCCATCGAGAACCCGCGACATATCGATATGAACCTGGTCAACGCACAGCAGGCACGCCGCGTGCTCGACCGCCTCGTTGGCTTCCGCCTCTCGCCAGTGCTCTGGCGCAAGGTAAAGCCGGCACTCTCAGCCGGACGCGTGCAGAGCGTCGCCGTGAGACTTATTGTTGAGCGCGAACGCGAGATACAGGCCTTCAAGAGTGAGCCCTACTACCGCGTGACGGCCGTATTCCTGGCACCCGCAGGCAGCGAGGACGCTCAGCCCATGGCACTGCGCGCAGAACTCGACACCCGCTTTAAGACGCACGACGAGGCACTGGCTTTCCTCGAGAGTTGCAAGACGATGTCGTTCGTCGTCAGCAGCGTGGTGAAGAAACCTGTCAAGCGCTCGCCGGCACCGCCCTTCACCACTTCCACACTGCAACAGGAAGCTGCCCGCAAACTCGGCTTCACCGTGTCGCAGACGATGATGGTGGCACAGCGGCTCTATGAGAGCGGACTGATCACCTATATGCGTACCGACTCCGTCAACCTCTCGTCGCTGGCCATCCAGGCCGGCAAAGAGGAGGTCGTACGCCAGTATGGCGCTTCCTACAGCCACCCGCGAAACTATAACATCCATGCCAAGGGCGCGCAGGAGGCTCACGAAGCCATCCGACCCACCAACATCGGCATGGCGACCATCGAAGGCACCATGCAGGAGCGACGTCTCTACGACCTCATCTGGAAACGGACGATAGCATCGCAGATGGCCGACGCGGAGATAGAGAAGACCACCGTGGAAATCCTGCCGACAGCAGCCGGCAACGCGGGCACCGAAGCTAAGTTCGTGGCACAGGGCGAAGTCGTCACCTTCGACGGATTCCTGAAGGTGTACCGTGAGTCTACCGACGATGAGGCCGATGTAACCACGGAGACGGGTGGGGGAACACTGCTGCCGTCGCTCAACGAGGGCGAGCAGGTGGAGCGCCAGGAGATTACCGCCACCGAGCGTTATACGCAGAGCCCCGTGAGATACACCGAGGCATCACTCGTGAAGAAGCTTGAAGAACTCGGCATCGGACGCCCGTCGACCTATGCCCCGACCATCTCCACCATCCAGCAGCGCGAATATGTCACCAAGGGCGACAAGAAAGGACTGGAACACAGCTTCTGCGTGGACATTCTCAAGGGACAGAAGATTCAGTCGAAGACAAAAAAGGAGACTATAGGCGGCGAGAAAGGCAAGCTGTTGCCGACCGACATCGGCACCGTCGTCAACGACTTCCTCATGGAGAATTTCCCCGACATCATGGACTATAACTTCACGGCACGTGTGGAGCAGGAATTCGACCTCATTGCCGAAGGCAAGGAAGGATGGGCCGAGATGATGAAGGATTTCGACCGCCAGTTCGAACCCAACGTGGAGAAGGTGATGAAGGCACGCTCGGAACATAAGGCCGGCGAACGCCAGCTGGGCATCGACCCCGCCAGCGGACGACCCGTCGCCGTGAAGATCGGACGCTTCGGACCCGTCGTGCAGATCGGTACGTCGGGCGAGAGCGACAAACCGAAGTTCGCACAGGTGCCCAGCGGCAAGAGCATCGAGAACATCACCCTCGAGGAGGCTCTCGACCTGTTCAAGCTGCCACGAACCATCGGACAATACGAAGGCGACGACGTCGTCATCGGCGCCGGACGTTTCGGACCGTATATCTACCACCAGAAGAAATATGTCTCGCTGCCGAAAGGCACCGACCCCCTCGCCGTCACCCTCGACGCCGCTGTGGAACTCATCAACGGGAAACGTCACGAGGAGGAGGAACGCCACCTGAAAACCTTCGATGAAGACCCGAAACTGCAGGTCCTCAACGGTCGCTACGGACCCTACCTCAACTACGACGGCAAGAACTACCGCCTCTCCAAGGCTCAGCAGGCCAAGGCAAAGGAACTCTCTTTCGAAGAGTGCATGAAGGTGGTGAATAAAGGCTGACAGACATGACTCGCATCATCCTCCTCGGATATATGGGCGCCGGCAAGACCACGATAGGCAAGGAGCTGGCCAAGACTCTCGGCCTCAGCTTCTACGACCTCGACTGGTACATACAGACCCGGATGCGGAAAACCGTGAAGGAAATCTTCGACGAGCGAGGGGAAGAGGGCTTCAGGAAGATAGAGCATAACATGCTCCATGAAGTGGCCGAATTCGAAGACGTCGTCATCAGCTGCGGAGGTGGAACACCGTGCTTCTACGACAATATGGACTACATGAACCAGCAGGCCGAGACGGTATACCTCAAAGCCGACCCCGACGTGCTCTATATGCACCTGAAGATGGGAAAGGGCGTCAGACCGCTGCTGCTCAACAAAACACCGGAAGAGGTACAGGCCTTCATACGCGAACAACTCGCACAGCGCGAAGCCTTCTATAGCCGCGCCAAGCATACCCTCGATGTCAGCCTGATGGATAACTTCGAGAAAATAGCCGTCTCCGTCAACCGCGTGAGGGAGATGCTGCAGCAATAAATATCCGGACTATTCACCTAACAACCCAATCAGACAATGAAGAAGTGGACTATTGAAGACTCTAAGGAACTCTACAACCTCAACGGATGGGGGACATCCTATTTCGGAGTGAACGACGAAGGAAACGTATTCGTCACACCCTGTAAGGACGATACGCAAATCGACCTGCACGAAGTGATGAACGAACTCGCCCTGCGCGACGTCACCACACCCGTGCTGCTGCGCTTCACCGATATCCTCGACAACCGTATCGAGAAGACAGCGTCGTGCTTCGAAAAGGCATCCAAGGAATACGACTATAAGGGAGAGAACTTCGTCATCTATCCCATCAAGGTCAACCAGATGCAGCCCGTCGTCGAGGAAATCATCTCCCACGGGCGGAAATTCAACCTCGGACTCGAGGCAGGCAGCAAACCGGAACTGCATGCCGTCATCGCCGTGCAGTGTCAGAGCGACTCACTCATCATCTGCAACGGATACAAAGACCAGAGCTACATCGAACTGGCACTGCTCGCACAGAAAATGGGAAAACGCATCTTCATCGTCGTCGAAAAACTCAACGAACTCGAAACCATAGCACGGGCTGCCAAGAAACTCAACGTCAAACCACTCCTCGGCATACGCATCAAACTCGCGTCGTCAGGATCAGGAAAATGGGAAGAGAGCGGAGGCGACGCCTCGAAGTTCGGACTCACCTCGTCGGAACTGCTGCGCGCCCTGCAGATACTCGACGAGAAAGGACTCCACGACTCGCTCAGGCTCATCCACTTCCATATCGGCTCGCAAATCACCAAGATACGACGCATACAGACCGCCCTGCGTGAGGCCGCACAGTTCTACGTGCAACTGCACAAAATGGGCTACAACGTCGACTTCGTAGACTGCGGAGGCGGACTCGGCGTCGACTACGACGGCACACGGTCGTCCAGCAGCGAGAGCTCCGTCAACTACAGCATTCAGGAATACGTCAACGACTGTATCTACCAGTTCGTCGACGCAGCCAACAAAAACGACATACCACACCCCAACATCATCACCGAAAGCGGACGGTCACTCACTGCCCACCACTCCGTACTCGTCATCGACGTGCTTGAGACGGCAACACTGCCCGAGATGCCCGAGGAATTCGAGGCATCAGAGAAAGACCACCAACTCGTCCGCGACCTCTACGACATCTGGGACAACCTCAATCCCAGAAACATGCTCGAGGACTGGCACGACGCCGAACAGATACGCGAGGAGGCTCTCGACCTCTTCTCACACGGACTCATCGACCTCAAGACCCGGGCAGAGATAGAGTCCATGTTCTGGAGCGTTTGCCGGGAAATCAACACCCTCGCCAAATCCCTCAAACACATACCCGAAGAACTGCGGTCGCTCGACAAACTGCTGGCCGACAAATACTTCTGCAACTTCTCGCTCTTCCAGTCGCTGCCCGACTCATGGGCCATCGACCAGATATTCCCCATCGCACCCATACAGCGACTCAACGAAAGACCCACACGAAACGCCACGCTGCAGGACATCACCTGCGACAGCGACGGAAAGATAGCCAACTTCGTCACCGGACTGCACATCTCACACGTACTGCCCGTACATACCCTCCGGCGTAACGAACCCTACTACCTCGGCGTATTCCTCGTCGGCGCATACCAGGAAATACTCGGCGACATGCACAACCTCTTCGGCGACACCAACGCCGTGCATATCTCCGTCAAAGACGGACACTACCACATCGACCAGATCATCGACGGAGAAACCGTTGAGGAAGTGCTCGACTACGTACAGTTCAACCCCAAGAAACTCGTACGACAGCTGGAGATATGGGTCATGAAGAGTGTCAAGCAGGGCAAGATATCACTCGAAGAAGGAAAGGAATTCCTCTCCAACTACCGCTCGGGACTCTACGGATACACCTATCTGGAGTAACACCCGCCGACAGGCCCACACCCCAGCCCCCACATCCCGCTGACAGGCCACACACCCCACCTCAAAGAGGAAAAGTAAGCATCGCCGGGACGCTATAGTCAGCTATAGACCTCTCCTGGTTACCTCCCGCCCCTCGTTTCCCGAGGGACAGAACAATACATATTATAATATGCTGCAGCGCTTCCAACACGATATCCTACCCCTGAAGGACAGCCTCTACAGACTGGCCCTCCGCATCACGCTCAGCCGGGAAGAGGCAGAGGACATCGTGCAGGAAACACTCATCAAACTGTGGGAGCAGCGCAGCCAGTGGGACACCATCGCAAACATCGAGGCTTACAGCATCACCATCTGCCGAAACCTCGCCCTCGACCACCTCAAGCGAAAAGACGCACGCCACCTCCCCATCGACAGCCCGCAGACAGAGACGCCCGACCGCTCACCATCCCCCCTCGAGCAGACCATCACCAACGAACGCTTCGCCCGCATGCAGCAGGTCATCGACAGTCTGCCCGAACGTCAGCGCTCCTGCCTGCAGCTACGCGACTTCGAAGGCCTCGCCTACCGCGACATTGCCGACGCCCTGCAAATCACCGAGGAACAAGTGAAGACCAACATCTTCCGTGCCCGACAGACCATCAGGAAAGAGTTGGGGGTGTGATGTCAGAAGTAAGATGTCAGAAATAAGATGTCAGAAGTTAGAAGTCAGAAGTAAGGAGTCAGAAAAAATCAAGTTTCGCAAGTGTTGTTGAAGGCGGTCTGAAAGGCCAACAAGAACATAGCCCTTGACATCCCCTTCGGTCGTCGACCTTTGGTTCGGGTCGCAAATAAGTTTTTGTTTCCAACCTTTTTTCTTGAGTTGTCTTGCGCGTTGCAGTCTTCCCGCAACGTCAGTGGCGTGTTGATATGCAGCGTTCTGCCTCAGACAAACAACTCCTGGACAATAGCCGTGGAATGGAGTTCGGGAAAGGCAGGGACATGCAGCCGATAGTAGGTCAGGAGCAACTCCAGGATGCGGTTGCGCTGGCTGCGGCTCAGACGGAACAGGTGCATCGTGGCATACTGCATGCGCATGAGCTGTTGAAGGTGGGAGGCCTCCTCGGCGCCGACATAGTCGGAGTGGAGTGGGGGCTGACTGGTGAACACGGCATTGCGCAGGTCGAAGACGCAGCCATCGTGGTAGTCGTCGAGGTTGGGATAGAACCCGATATAGTGGGCCAGCCGCATGATAAACACCAGGTGGAAGTTCGGGACGGGACGCTCGGCGGCGTCGAGCCATGCCAGCGAGCTGCTGACAAAGGCAAAGAGCGGCGCGTTCTGTTGCTCGTCGCGCGTGGCATAGTGCAGGAACTCCGCCAGGAACAGCGCGATGGGAAGCTTATAGGCATCGAAGGGTATCGACGAGTAGGGCGTGGCGATGCGCACCTCGCGGATGCGGTGGAGCTGACCCTGCTGCCGGTCGTCGTACTCGATGTCGAGGATGGTCAGCGGTTGGTAGAGCTGCTTACGGTTCTTCCCTGCCGCCGTCTTGGGCATGCTGACGATGCAGCTGACCCGTCCGGCCTGCTCCGTGAGCAAGTCGACGATGAGCTGCCTCTCGCCGTATTTCACGGTGCGCAGCACCACGGCTTTCGTCTTGATGAGCATAGGTAAACGGTGGTCTTTTCGGGCAAAATTACTAAAAAACAACGACGTAGCGAAAAATTCTTAGGAAAAAATTTGGTGGCTCACGAAAAAAGCACTACCTTTGCACCCGCTAATACACGGCCGGTCCCTTCGTCTATCGGTTAGGACGAGAGATTTTCATTCTCTAAAGAGGAGTTCGACTCTCCTAGGGACTACTTCATAAGCGTTGAAAAAAGTAAATCTGTCATCTGCACAGGGATGTGCTACCCGACGCCAAAAGAGGGAATAAGGTGACAGAGGACAGAGGTCTCCGCCTCCGTCCGTCCAGGGCAGCCAGCCATAGCCTAAGACCCACGGACTTTATGGAGCAAATAAACAGTAACAATTAAACAATTTAGAACAATGGCAAATCACAAATCATCGCTGAAGAGAATCCGCCAGACCAAGACGCGCACTCTTCACAACCGCTACTACGCAAAGACCATGCGCAATGCCGTACGCAAGCTGCGTGCAATGACCAACAAGGAAGAAGCTGTCGCCCTCTACCCCAAAGTGCAGAAGATGCTCGACAAGCTCGCAAAGCGCAACATCATCCACAAGAACAAGGCTGCCAACCTGAAGTCCAGCTTGGCACTCCATGTCAACAAGCTCGGATAAGTCCGACGGCTGACAAGAAAAGAATAGAGGCCGCATCCTGACACAGGGTGCGGCCTCAATGTTAACAAGGACATCCATCACACCACACCATCCTGCGATATGAACTGGCTCAGAGATATGGAATACTGCCCACGCTGCGGCTGCCGCACCTTCGACGTGGCCGGCGTGAAAAACCGCCGCTGCAGGCACTGCGGCTTCGAACTGTTTATGAACGCCAGCGCCTCAACGGCCGCCGTCATCATCAACGGCCGCGACGAGCTGCTCGTCGTCAGAAGGGCAAAAGAGCCTGCCCGCGGCACCTACGACCTGCCCGGAGGCTTCGCCGATGCCGGCGAGACAGCCGAAGAGGGCGTCGCCCGCGAGGTCATGGAGGAGACCGGCCTCACCGTCGTCAGCGCGGAATACCTGTTCTCCGAGCCGAATACCTACGAATATGGCGGACTGCTCATCCCCACGCAAGACCTCTTCTTCCGCTGCAGCGTCGCCGATGCCACCGCCCCCCATGCCCACGACGATGCCGCCGAGTGCCTGTGGATACCCCTCAACAGGGTACGCCCCGAGGACTTCGGCCTCGCCTCCATCAGCCGTGGAATAGGAAGACTGATGAAAATCGTCGCAGCACACGACGCGACCACCAGATACAATTAGAATCCATGAGTGGATAGAACAATATAGAAACGACAAATAAGAAATGAACTTGAATAAAATCATCATCACCTTCCTGCTTGCAGTGCTACCCATAACTTGCTGTATGGCTAAAAAGAAACCTGCAATAAATGCTACGCTCAGGGCTTACCCCTCGGGTACCATAGATGAATACCATTTCCATGCAGGAAAGGCGGTTGTCAGGGGGCGTTTCACCAATAGGACGGAACACAATTTCTCTACTTTCAATGTGACAGGAACAGACCTGTTTTCCAATCAGGAATTTGTCAGGACGATTCATATCGAATCGAATGGCTCTTTTCTTGAACTGATTAGTCTGCCCCATTCTGGGTGGGTCTATTTCGATGGTGTTGATATTCCGCCTGCTTTTATCGCTGTGGGTGATACGTTGGAGATACAGGTTGATGGCTCAGCGAACGGGGCAAAGTTCGCGGGCAGTGGTGCTACTGGCGAAGTGAACAGCGTATGGCCACAGTTAGAGACCCAGTTCGCCTCGAAAGAAACAAGAACACCATGGGAGGGAATGAACCGTGAATTCATGTTGGAGTGGAAGGACCGGAAGGTGAAGGAACTCGACCGAATAGCCAATGCCATAGATGCTGATACCATTACCTTGCTAAACGGCTGTTCCAGCTATGCAAAGGACGTACTGAAAACGAGCCTTTTGGCCATGCCGCTGGAACAAATACTTTTGGCCATGCATCAGTGGCGGTGGCGAACAAGAAACGAGGATGGAAAGCCAAACCCTGCCCTGACGATTTCCTCAGACACGTTCTTCGATTTCCTTTCGGCAAGGCAGTCCTATCTGCTGGACAATCCATTGATGGTCTTTGCTGCTGATGGCGACGGTGTCGTCAACAATATGGAATTCTTTGTACTCAACGCATACTTGTTCCTGGCAAACGATATGGAGAGATGGAGCAAGACGACCGACTCCGACGAACTGGGCAATTACAAGGAGAACTTCGTCTTGCCGCATGAATACGACACTGCGCTTCATCGCGAAATGCTTGAATACGACAACGGACGCTTGGTTCCCGTGGCAGACTATTATAAGATGTGCAGCGACAGCATCTGCTCGCGTTTCGGACTTGACCATACCGGTTTCATGATGCAGCTTTGTTTGCTTCACCGTGTTCTTGACTTCGACTTCGAGGGCTCTGACGACCGGTTCCTCACTCGCAAGGCAGAAGAACTGGCTGGAGCCATCCCGCAGTTTACCGCCCCGTCCATCAGCCACCATGCCGTTGACGCCTACCGCCACTTTGTCATCGAGCGCGAAGGAAATGCTCGCATGGATGCTTCGAATCCAACGCCTGGAGATTCGCTCTTCCAATCACTAAAGGAGAAATATGCCGGCAACGTCATCTACATGGACTTCTGGGGCATCGGGTGTGGACCTTGCCGACGAGGTATGCTCGACCAACGCACACTCGTCGAACAATATAAAGACGCTCCTGTACGTTTCCTCTACATTTGCAACGAAAAAGACTCGCCCCGTGAACCAAGCGAGAAATTTCTCTCAGACAATCGCATCCAAGGTGAACACATCTTCCTCTCGTCAGACGAATGGAACCTCCTCACCAACAAGTTTCAGTTCAATGCTATTCCTTTCACACTCCTTATCGGCAGGAACGGTAATATTGTGGAGAAGAATGTTCCACCCACCGCAGCAAAACTTGACGAACTTCTTAAATAGGACCCTTTTAGGTCATAGAACAAAGGACAAGAAAACCATCATCAAGCGCAAGTCTAAAGTGTATGTCACAAAGCGGTGGCACGTTCTCGCCATTATCAACAAGAATTTACCATTCACATTATATAAGAGAATGTAACTTCGTATTTTAGGAAATAGATAAATCGGAATTTATCGAATTGTGAAACAAACGTATTTAGGCTGAGAAATTGGCACATGTGCCAATTTCTC
>CAMNII010000012.1 GCA_946540435.1 uncultured Prevotella sp. | reverse complement strand
TGGGCTGAGATCTTTCTGGCCCTTCAGGCCGTTTTTACCGGACAGCAATAAAAAGTAACACACCCCAACCATCAACAGCACCATCGGCAACACCACGACCGAAGCCGGCGAAACCACCGCCACCACCTATTACGACATCAACGGCCGACAACTCTCCGAACCCCGCAAAGGCATCAACATCGTTGTAGAACGGACAAACGGACAGGCACGCCGAAAAGTCGTCATCATCAACCGGTAATCCCGGAACAGCACTTTTTCTTCATCATTCTTTTGGTCAGTTCGCAGAATTGAATTATCTTTGCACTGACAATATTTTTGCTTACCCTTAAATTAAGAAGATGAAGAGAATACTATTCATGGCATTGCTGGCCGCAACGCTTTCAGCCCATGCCGCAACGAGTGATGGCGATGACAGCGAGAACACCGACATCAAGCTCCACGATGGCGAGACCGTCGACTGGATCATGCACCTCGCCATTGGCTTCAATGCCGGCATCGACGCTCCTGACGGCTACGACTTTGCACCCTTCAAGTCGTGGGATGTGCAGTGGACCGTTTTCGACTTTGAATACACCCCGCTGAATGCATCGCAGACCTACTCGATAGGCTTCGGAATAAACTGGAGCAATTTCGCACTGGAGAACAGCGGAGCGATGTTCCAGAAAATGGGCGAGGTGACAGCATTAGGCCAATTCCCTGCAGCCACCTCGTCACGCTACTCCAGCGTCCACCGTCTCGCACTCGACATTCCCCTGCTCTTCACCCAGCGCATAGGCCGCCACGTCAGCCTGTCGCTCGGCCCGGTAGTGAAATTCAACACCGGCGGGTGGCTCCACACCCGATACGACATGGGCAACCAGGAATACCGTATCTCCACCAAGAAGATAGGCCTGCGACCCGTCACCGTCGACGTGATGGGTGTCGTCGACATCTATGGCATCGGCCTGTATTGCAAGTATTCGCCGATGAGCGTCTTCAAAGCTGATCGCGGACCCGAATTCAAGTCCGTCACCTTCGGACTCTATTTCTGATACGGCAATGGCGATGAAAAAGAATACGGTCAGCGGCAAGACAAATGCCGCATCGGCAGACCCTGCCACCCGATGGGGGCAGAAGGCAGCAGTCCACGCACCGCTGCTGCTCACCGTTGCACTGATGCTGTGGGTATGGGTGCACTTCGCCATTCGCCACGGCTACATCCTCACCTACTTCGAGGAACAACAGATGTTCCTCTTCACCACCGACTATTTCATGGAGCGCATCGCTGTGCCCGGAGGCATGGCCCGCTATGCCGCTGAGTTCCTCGTCCAGTTCTGCCGCTGGCCCTGGCTGGGTGCACTGCTGACAGCGCTGGCCTTCGGTGCGCTGACATGGCTGTGCTGGCTGACAGCATGCCGGAGCGACAGACGGCCTGACAGTGCACATCCCTCATCTTCAGCAGGGTTTGTCTTAGCACTTCTGCCCGCCCTCCTGCTCTGGGGATATATGGCCGACACGGCAGTCATGCCAGCCTACATCGTTGCGTTAGTGGCCGCCGTGGCAGTATGCACCGCTGTCGACACCACCAGGAAGAACCTCATCATCCTCCTGGCAGTCATACCCGTCGTCTACCACCTCTGCGGCACTACCGTCTACATCGTCACACTCTATGCCACCCTACGCTGGCTGCAGCGCCGCGGATGGCTGCAGGCTGCAGTCCTCACGGCATGGACGGCAACTATTGTTGGCATTTCGACAGCCTACACGCCATGGCCGGAGAACCGTATATTCCTTGGAATACCTTATTATATACACGTTCACATTCCCGCCATGCAGATAGTGCTCATGGCATTGACCGCCACATGCTGTCTGTTAGCAGGCTTAACGTCGCAAACGGCAGCATCCCATCAGTGGTCATGGGCCAGAAGATGGTGGCTCGGCGGCATCGCCCTCATCATTGCCGGAGGCCACCTTGCAGCGACACGCTACAACGACAGCCTGCACGACGTCATGAACTATAATGCCATGGTAAAGGCTGAACGATGGGACGACATTCTCCGACATGCCAACGAAGGACGGCTGGTGACCACCATGTCCGTGGCCGCTACCGACCTTGCGCTCGCTGTCAAAGGACAACTGTCCAGACAGATGGCGATATATCCGCAGAACGGACCGGAAGGACTTTTTATGAACCTGCAAGACGACCAGCTGTCACTGCTCACCGTTGGTGAGATCTTCTTCCGCCTGGGCATGATGAACGAGGCGCAACGCTACTTCTTCGATGCCCAAGAGAGCGTGACCGACTACAACCGCAGCGTACGCCTGACAGCACGTCTGGCAGAGATCGAACTGGTGAACGGCGAATACGACGCTGCAAAGAAATACCTGCACACCCTGCAACACACACTCTTCTACCGCCACTGGGCAGAAGAGCGCCTGCAGCTGATTGCCCTGGGCGACCAAGCCCTGCCTGCCGGCAGGCAGGCCATAGACAGCCACCCCACTTACGGACCACTGCGACGCTTCCGACCTGTCACCGACTACATGTACCACCCCGACCACCTCTTCGACAACCTGCGGGAGCTATGCACACGCTGTCCCGACAATGTCATGGCCGCGCAGTACCTGCAGGCAGCCACCATTCTTGCTGAGCAACGATTCAGAAACCAAGCTATCACGAAAAGAAGGAAATGAACATGACGACCTACAGCCGGAAAACCTTAAGCACGCTCGCTGCCATCATAACGATGGCGCTGCTGACGGCCTGCAACCATAAACCTCACGACGAGAAACAGGTGAACGAACTGCCGTCCATCTTTCCAGACTATGTCGGCGTCACCATTCCGTCCGACATCGCTCCGCTGAACTTCAGCGTCAATGATGCCGGACGTGTCGACGTCACCGTCACCGGCAGCAACGGAGAGACACTCCACGCCAACGGTCCCTACGCCCGTTTCAACATCGACGAATGGCACCGCCTGCTCAGAAACAACCAAGGCAGCAACATCAATGTCCGGGTCTGCGCACGGCAGGACGACGGCACATGGGTGAGCTACCGAACGTTCAGTATCGCCGTCAGCAGCACCCCCCTCGGCGAGTGGGGACTCACCTATCGGCGCGTGGCGCCGGGATACGTCAACTATAGTTCCATGGGACTTTACCAGCGCTGCCTCGCCGACTATGAGGAGAAGGCCATATTCGAGAACACTGCCATAGAGGGCGGATGCATCAACTGTCACTCCAGCAACCGCACCGACCCGCGACAGTTCACCTTCCACGTTCGCGGAAGCCACGGCGCTACGCTCCTTCAAACCGACGGACAGCGACTATGGCTCGACACCAAGACCGACAAGACACTCGGTACATGCGTATATCCCTACTGGCACCCCACAGGGCGCTACGTCGCCTTCTCCACCAACCGCACCAACCAAGCCTTTCACGGCATCAACGACAGACGCGTAGAAGTTTTCGACCACGCAAGCGACCTGCAGGTCTACGACGTCGAGAACCACCGCCTGCTGATATCACCACTCATCAAAACCCCCGATTGGATGGAGACCTACCCATCCTTCTCGCCAGACGGAAGAACACTCTACTTCTGCACCTCACGCCAGTACGACGACATCGGCAACCATTTCCGCGACATCCGCTACAACATCTGCGCCATCAGCTTCAATCCCGACAACGGCACCTTCGGACAACAGGTAGACACCCTCTTCAATGCCGAGGCCATCGGGAAGAGCGCTGTTCATCCGAGACCATCCTACGACGGCCGCCACCTGCTCTTCACCCTCTGCGACTACGGATGCTTCTCCATCTGGCACAAAGAGAGCGACCAATGGATGATGGACCTGCAGAACCGACAGACATGGCCCCTCACTGCCACCAACAGCCCACGCGCAGAGAGCTACCACAACTGGTCGATAAACTCCCGGTGGATAGTCTTCACGTCCCGACGCGAGAACGGTCTGAACAGCCTACTTTATATCGCTGCCATCGACAGCACCGGACACGCCGCCAAGCCCTTCCTCCTGCCGCAGCGCAACCCCCGCGAGTATTACGACCGCGCCACCTGGTCGTTCAATACACCCGACTTCACACTCAGCCCAGTCAATTTCAACTGGCAAAAAGGCAGAAGAGAAACACTGTCCGACAAACGGACGAAAATCACTGCAGAAATCATGGAATAAAACTCCTTTGTCAAAACACTGAACACCATGAACAATATGCGACCCTTACGAATGACATGTACCACGCTGCTGGCAATATGCCTGGCGATGTCGGCCACAGCACAGCCACAGCTCTCCAAGGACAACATCGACGACGTACTGAACGCCATGACCCTGAAAGAAAAGGCAACACTGCTCGTCGGAGGAAGCCCCTACGCCATCGTACAGGGCGCAGGTGGAGGGACACGCCCCATCGACAGACTCGGCATTCCCGCTACCGTCTTCTCCGACGGACCGGCTGGACTGCGCATAGACCCCAAGAGAGAGGGCACCCAGAAGACTTTCTTCTGCACAGCATTCCCTGTGGGGACCATGCTGGCCAGCTCATGGGACACCGAGCTCGTGGAGCAGGTGACACGGGACATGGGCAACGAGGTGCTGGAATACGGCGTCGACGTGCTACTGGCACCAGGCATGAACATACACCGCAACCCACTCTGCGGACGTAACTTCGAATACTTTTCCGAAGACCCCGTTCTCTCCGGGAAAATTGCCGCGGCATATATACGTGGCATACAGAGCAACGGCGTAGGGACTTCAGTCAAGCACTTTGCCGCCAACAACCAGGAGACAAACCGGATGGAGAACGATGCCCGCATCAGCCGTAGAGCACTAAGGGAAATCTACCTGAAGAACTTCGAGATAGCCATCAAGGAAGGACGACCGTGGACCGTCATGTCTTCATACAACATGCTGAACGGACTCTACACCCAGCAGAACTACGAGCTGCTGACCACCATCCTGCGCGACGAGTGGCACTACGATGGCATCGTCATCACCGACTGGGGATGCAAAGACAATACCGCGGCCGCCGTCAAGGCAGGCAACGACATCATGGATCCGGGAAACGAGGAGGAAATACGACGCATCATCAACGGCGTAGAACAGGGCACCATCAACATGCAGGAAGTCGACAGAAACGTACGGCGCGTGTTGGAATACATCGTCAAGACACCACGTTTCAACCACTACCACTATTCCGATGCACCCGACCTGAAAGCCCATGCCGCCACAGCACGGCAGGCTGCCGCTGAAGCGACCATCCTGCTCCGTAACGAAAGGAGAACACTACCGCTGAAGGGCAACGAGCGCATCGCCCTCTACGGCATCAGCTCTGTCGACTTCGTGGGAGGCGGAACTGGATCCGGCGAGGTGAACGAAGCCTATGTCACCAACATGCAGCAGGCACTGACGACAGCGGGATTTACCCTTGACGGCAAGTTGGTAGCGTTCTACGACAAACAGAAAGAGGCTCAATACGCCGCACTCAACATGGAATATGCCGAGGACGGCGGACGACGACCCAAGGAGGTCGCCATCGGAAAAGATGTCATCGACTTTCAGGCAAGGACAAACGACGTGGCCGTCATCATCATCGGACGCAATGCCGGAGAGGGACACGACCGACTGCGCAGCGACTTCGAACTCACACCGACAGAGCGAGAACTCATCGGCAACGTCAGCGAAGCCTACAGACCACGGGGAAAACGTGTTGTAGTGGTGATGAACATCGGAGGTGTCATTGAGACAGCATCATGGAAAGGGATGGTCGACGCCATCCTGCTGCCATGGACACCCGGACAAGAGGGTGCCAACGCCATTGCCGACGTGCTCACCGGAAAGGTAAACCCCTCAGGACGGCTTCCAATGACGTTCCCCAACAACTACCTCGACATTCCATCGTCGGCCAGTTTCCCCCATAGCTACGACGAGAAAGACGCCAACACGTGGAATGACAACGTGACACACACGGCATATACGGAGGACATCTGGGTGGGATACAGATACTTCCAGACCGTAGGCATGGAAGTCGCCTACCCCTTCGGATATGGACTGAGCTATACAACCTTCAAATGGACGAAACCCACCGTGAAGGCCTCTGCCGACGGCTTCACCGCCTCTGTCACCGTAACCAACAGCGGAGAAGTGGCCGGACGCGACGTCGTGGAAGTCTATATCAGTGCGCCGACAGATGGACTCGACAAACCACGCAGAGAACTGAAAGCCTTCGGGAAAACCCGACTGCTACAGCCTGGCGAGAGCCAGATGATGACGTTCGACATCTCAGCATACGAACTGGCATCATTCAACGAAAACACATCGGAATGGCAGACAGCCAAAGGGGACTACCAAGTGCTCTTCGGCTCATCAGTTGCCGACATACGCCTGTCCGCCACCTACACACAGAAAAAGCCAATGGCATGGCCCGTCAACGACGTGCTTGACATCGAAGGCTTCGACCTTTTCACAGCCACCGACACGCAGCCCGCAGGACAGGGACTCCTCTACGCCTACAGCGAAGGAAACTTCAGCACTGTGGAGCAGGTATCGGCAGCAAAAGCCAAGACAACAGGCATCGCCGACATCTTCTCCACCATGCAGAAAGAGCGTGACGACCATTTCGGACTCATCTTCAAAGGATTGCTGAAAATAGAACATGGAGGACTCTACCGCCTCTCCATGACCTCAGATGATGGTGCCAAACTTTGGTTAGACAAAAAAGAACTGCTCGACCTGAACCGCGACGGAGGCGGACACGCCGAGCAATGGCTCAAGATGGATGCGGGATACCACCGCATCGAGGTACAGTTCTTTGAGAATTTTGCTGAAGAACGACTGGAAGTAGGACTCCACGGACCCGGCATCTCCGTGGAGAATATTCCGTCACGACTGCTCTACCACGAGTAATAATCAATCCTCATTGGCCAACATCGTGCCGCCGTATATCAGTCGCTTTGCGAGCGTCTGTTCGTTTCATACTACTTCAAGGAGGTAGTACTGGTAGTCGTGCAGGAGCGTATAGAGGAATCCGATGTCACTGCGTTCGTTTGACTGTATGTCGAGGGTCTGTCGTATTTTTGTTGCGAGAGCAGCGATGCGTTCGCCGTCGCGTTCGAGGCTGCTGGTCCGTATGACGCGTTCGATGACGTCGGCTTGTCCCTGCGTCAGCAGTGCTGCTTGAGGGTAGTGTGGCGTGTAGTTTCGGGAGACGTGTGTGAACTCGTCGAGTGAGACGCTGAACTGTTCGTATCCTCCTTCTTTGATGACCATTGTTCCTGCGGCGAGGTCGCCGATGCGCTGTTGGTTCTTGGTGAAGACGATGAAGAAGATGCCGAGGCCGCCGGTGAGGTATAGGTCGAATGGCATCATCACCCATCTCATCAGCAGAGCGCCTATGGATGGTGATGAGCCGTCGGCCATGACGACGCGGCATCGCATGGCCATCTTTCCGATTGTGCGTCCGTTGTTCATCATCTCCATGGCGGGGGTATAGAAGGTGATGGGCAGTATGGCGACGAAGAGCATCAGCCAGTCGGTCTGTGTCTCGGGTGACCAGTCGGCGAGGTCGGTGAGGTAGATCATCATGAAGGTGTATGTGAACAGGACAATCTGGTCGATGAGTCTTCCAGCGATGCGTGCCCACACGCTTGCCGGTGTCTGACTGATCTGCACGTATTGTCCTGTGATGATGTTTGGTTTCATGCTTTCGTTCTTCTTATTCCGTGCAAAGTTACGAATAACTTGCAGAAAAGACAAGGGGGTGTTGATTTTTTTTCTTTTTTTGTTGCTGAGGTAATTATTTCTTTGTAATTTTGTCAATCGTATTGTCAACGATGAGAGAACTGACTTTTATTCGTAATAACTTCGAGAAGTGGAAAGGCGTGGAGGAGGCTGTCGGTCATGTCGACAGCCAGTCGCCCGATGTGCTGGCCGATATGTATGTCGACCTGACGAGCGACTTGGCGTTTGCCCAGAGCCATTATCCTGAGAGTCGTATTACGATTTACCTGAATAATCTCTCGTCGGAGCTCCACAATCTTATTTACCGGAACAAGCGTGAGAAGTGGTCGCGGCTGCTGACGTTCTGGACACGCGAGGTGCCGTTGACGATGTATGAGGAGCGTCGTGTGTTGCTCACGTCGCTGCTGGTGTTTGTGGCGAGTGCGCTGATGGGTATCATCTCGCAGTTGGCGGATGCCGACTTCTGCCGTGTCATCCTGGGTGACGCGTATGTGGATATGACGCTTGACAATATTGCCAAGGGCGACCCGATGGCGGTCTATGGCGGTGACAACGAGATGGAGAGTTTCCTGAAAATAGCCTTCAACAATATCTCTGTGGCGTTCCGCTGTTTCGTGATGGGCATGCTGACGAGTCTGGGCACAGGCCTGATGTTGTTCTACAACGGCATCATGGTGGGGTGCTTCCAGGCGTTCTTTGTTCAGCAGGGCTTGTTGTGGGAGTCTCATCTGGCCATCTTCCTTCATGGCACGCTTGAGCTGACGGCGATTGTCGTGGCTGGTGGTGCCGGCATTGCGTTGGGCAACGGCTTCCTGTTTCCCGGCACGCTGAGCCGTCTGCAGTCGTTCCGCCGTGGTGCGAAGCGGGGCTTGAAGATCGTCGTCGGCACGGTGCCGGTGTTCTTCGTAGCTGCCTTTGTGGAGGGTTTCTTTACGCGGCATACGGAGTATGGCGACTGGCGCCTGCTGTTCATCGTTGCCAGTTTTGTGTTTATCGTGTACTATTATATATATAGGAGTTACCAGTTAGGAAAGAAGAAATATGGAAAGAAAAAAGATTGACTTGTTCCGTCGCCGTACGTTTGGTGAGAAGCTGAATGCGACGTTCGACTTCGTGCGTGAGAATTTCCGTCCGCTGTTTAAGTACATGACGTATCTGCTGCTGCCCCTGGCCTTGGTTGTCGGCTTTTGCATGGATAGCTTCATGGACAGCTACCTGAGTATATTGGGTCAGACTGTCGGCGAGGGCGTCGAGGCACCTGTCGATGCGGGTTATGTGTTGAAGATGCTGGCCTTTGTCGTAGGTTCGTTGCTGATGGGTATTGTTGCCGGCAGCATGGTGTTTTCGCTGCTACGTCTCTACAATGAGCGGGAGGAACGTCTGCAAGGCATCAGCTTCGTTGACATCCGTCCCGAGCTGTGGCGAAACGTCAAGCGCTGTGTGTGGCAGATATTAGGTGCCATCGTCGTTATGACGGTGTTCATACTGGTGATGGCGGCACTTGGTGTAGTCAGTCTCTACACGCTTATCATCACCATCCCTGCCCTGCTGGTCAGCATACTGCCGATGATGCTATGGTCGCCGGCCTACCTGCTTGAAGATCTCTCGCTGTGGGCTTCGCTGAAGAAGGCTATGCGGCTGGGGTTCCAGACGTGGGGCGGGATATTTGGCATCTTGCTGGTGATAGGCATACTGGTGAATGTCTTCTCTACCATTGTCATGCTTCCCTTCTTTATAGTGAGTGCTTTCAAGGAGCTGCTGTTTCCCGCGGAAAATGGCGGCAGTCCGGTGTGGATGGACTTCATCGTTTACCTGTCGAGTGTGTTGATGATGTATAGTTCGATGATGCTGTCGTCGCTGTCGACGATAGGGCTGTCGTATCAGTATGGTCATGCCTGCGACAAGATTGACGGGGTGTCTATCGACCATGACATCGACCGTTTCGAGCAGATGAGCGACAGGCATGTCGATACGCCTGAGACTTTCAATGATTTTGAAAAACTCTAAACGCGATTTCCGCCGATGACTGCCGATACGCTCCGCATAGACACCACATTGCTGCAGCAACTGCAGGCTGACAGCCGCTACGACTATGGCCGCGACCTGCTGCAGGTGGACAGGGAGAGTCTTGTGTCGTGGCTGTTCAGGTCTGTCGGCCGTTGGCTCGACCAACTCTTTGACTCTGCGCCGATGCAGGCACTGGGTCCTTGGTTCTGGCCTGTCGTAGGCATCGTCGTGCTATTGGTCATTGCAGGGTTTCTCTATTGGCGTCGCGGCAGCCTCTTTGCTGCTGCGGGAAAGAAAGAGACGGATGCTGCGAATACGGAAGACACTATCTATGGCGTTGACTTCGACGGCGACATTGCCAAGGCGCGTGCCGCTGGCCGCTGGAACGAGGCCGTCCGGCTGGTCTATCTGCAGACGCTGAGGATGCTCAGCGATGGCGGTCGTATCGAATGGCGTCCGTATAAGACGCCGTCGCAATATCAGCGCGAAGTCCCCACCGCCGACTTCCGTCTGCTCACCAGCCATTTCATGCGTATCCGCTATGGCGGTTTCAAGGCATCAGCTGCGCTCTGCGACGAGATGCTCTCGCTTCAGGATACCATCACGAAAGGAGGTGACGGGGCATGAAGGGCAGCACGCGCTTTGTCTTGGCCATCGGGGTCTTCCTCGTCCTCGTGTTCATCCTCCAGATGAATATGCCGCGGCAGTTCCGCTGGAGCAAGTCGTTCCATCATAGTGACGACCAGCCCTTCGGCTGTGAACTCTTCGACCGCATGCTCACCGCCTCGCTGCCCAATGGCTACGAGGTGAGCAACCGGACGTTTGCCACGCTTGCTGCCGACACGCTGGCTCACGGCCGTTCCTATCTGGTGATAGCCGACTATCTGGAGGATTTCGACAGCCTGACCATCACGAAGATGTTGTATCTGGTCGGCCATGGCAGCAAGGTGATGCTATGTGCCATGGACTGGAACAAACCTCTCACTGACAGCCTTGAGCTGAATACATCCTACTCCTGGTTTTCTGTCAGCCAGTTCCGCCAAGCGACGGATACCGTCGCCCTCTGCTACCGACACCCGTCGGCCGACACCCTGCAGGTGTTGTCAGTTCCAGAAATGCTGACGTGCAGGTTGGTGGACCGTCCGATGACACATATCACCGACAGTACGATGCGGACGACGGAGGATGGTGACACCATCGTTGACTATGAGTGGGGGCGTGTGTACGACGAGCCGCGTTATCAACGTGACACGCTGTTGACGTTGGAATCTGTTGTCGACAAAGTGTCGTTCGACGATGAGGGCCTGCAAGAGCAGACTTCCGTCGCTGACAATGCCGTGATGGTGCATTACGGCATCGGGCAGGGCGACCTCTACGTGTGTTCCCTTCCGTTGCTGTTCACGAACTACGGGATGCTTGAAGGCTACGACGGCTTTATCTTCTCCTCTTTGCACCTTCTGGCCGACCGTCCCGTGGTGAGGCTGGAAAGCTATATGCAGACGTCAGCGATGTGGAGCAATGAGTTGTCGCCCACACGTCATTTCCTGAAGTTTCCGCCACTGAAGTGGGCCCTGCGGCTGACGATGCTGGCCATCCTGCTCTTTATGGTGTTTACCGCCCGCCGTCGGGAACGCGTCACTCCCGTCTACGAGGCTCCCCGTAACCGCCAGCTGGAGTTCATACAGCTCATCGGCACACTCTATCACCAACGCCACGACAATGCCGACCTCGTCAGGAAGAAGTACCGCTACTTCGCTGAAGACATCCGTCGGCAGACAGGTATCGACATTACCGATGACAGTGATGACGAACACACTATCCGGCTCCTTGCCGACAAGGCCGGAATGGAGGCTGCCGAGGTGAAGGCCGTCATTCTCCGGTCGCGTATGGCCGGCAGCTACGACGGTCCGCTGGACGACCGCTCGATGCGTGCAGCCATCGACGAGATGAACCGTCTGCTCATGAGAATACAAGAATAAATAAAGAATTCAAGTTTCGGAAGTATGATAACAATCTGTATAAGAGCGCCCCGAAGGGGCAATGAGATGTCAGCCCAGGGCAGCGCCCTGGGTACGTGGTGCACATCCATTCTACGCCCTGAAAGGGCAAAAGAATTGAAACAAAAGATCATTCTTTTGCCCTTTCAGGGCGAAATATACGATTGTCCGCGTACCCAGGGCGCTGCCCTGGGCTGACATATAGCGGCCCTTTCAGGGCGTTATTTACTTCCGAAACTTAAATAAAGAATATTTTGAATATGGAACAACGTACAGACCTTTCGCTCTTCACGGAGAAAATACAGGCGCTGAAGAGCCAGATCAGCCAGATTGTCGTCGGACAGGACGATGCTGTGGAACTGGTGCTCACCGCCATCTTGGCCAACGGACACGTGCTCATCGAGGGTGTGCCCGGCGTGGCGAAGACACTGTTGGCCAGGCTGGTGTCCCGGCTCATCGATGCGCGCTTCTCACGCATTCAGTTCACTCCCGACCTCATGCCGAGCGACGTATTGGGAACTACTGTCTTCAATGCCAAGACGGCAGACTTCGACTTCCATCAGGGACCGGTGTTCGCTGATGTGGTGCTGGTGGACGAGATCAACCGTGCACCGGCAAAGACGCAGGCGGCACTCTTCGAAGTGATGGAGGAGCGTCAGGCGACCATCGACGGCAAGAGCTATCCCATGGGTCCGCTCTTCACCATCTTGGCCACGCAGAACCCGGTGGAGCAGGAGGGGACGTACCGTCTGCCGGAGGCTCAGCTCGACCGTTTCCTGATGAAGATCGTCATGAGCTATCCGTCGGCCGACGAGGAGGTGGAAGTGTTGTTGCGCCATCATCACCGGCAGGCCTTCACGAAGCTGGACACCATCCAACCTGTGATAACGCCCGATGAGCTGCTGGCTTTGCGAAGCGAGCTCAGCAACGTGGTCGTGGAGGAATCGCTGATGCGCTATATCGTGGAGATCGTTGGTCAGACACGCACCTCCCGCGCCGTGTTCCTCGGTGCCTCGCCACGTGCGTCGGTGGCCATCATGCATTGTGCAAAAGCCTACGCCCTGCTGAAGGAACGTGACTTTGTAACCCCTGATGACATCAAGACCGTAGCACCGCACGTGCTGCATCATCGTCTGACACTCACCGCCGAGGCTGAGATGGAGGGCTACACACCCTTCAAGGTGGCGCAACGCCTCATCGACAAGGTGGAAGTGCCGAAGTAGTTTGAGGTTGACAAGTTGACGAGTAGACAAGTTGACGAGTAGACGAGTTGATTGATTGGAGTTGAGAGTTTAGAGATGTTTCTGACGCGTCGCTTTTATATCGTTTTTGCTGCCGTCATCCTGCTCATCGGGAGCGGATACTGGTGGTCGCCACTCTACAGCGTAGGGCGGCTGGCACTGGCTGTCTTCGCCTTCGTTGTCGTTGCCGACATCGTCGCCTTATATATGAAGCACGGCATTACGGCAGAACGCCATATGGTCGAGCGCTTCTCGAACGGCGACTGGAACGAGGTGCGCATCGATATCCATAATTCCTATCCCTTCCGACCCCGGCTGACCGTCATCAACGAGGCACCATCCGGCAATGCAGCACCATCTGTGAACGAAGTATCTGATGGAAACGACGCTCATTTCTCATTTAACTACCGTCCTACCCGTCGCGGTGTCTACAGCTTCGGACGGGTGCGCGTGTTTGCCTCGTGGCTGGGCTTCGTAGAGCGCCGCTTCACCTGTTGCGAGCCACAGGACGTGAAGGTGTATCCCTCGTATCTCATGTTGCGGCAGTACGAGCTGCTGGCCATCAGCAACCGACTCACCGACCTCGGTATCAAGCGGTTGCGGCGCATCGGCCATCAAACGGAGTTCGAGCAGATACGCGACTATGTTGCCGGCGATGACTTCCGGACCATCAACTGGCGGGCAACGGCACGCAGCGTGCACGGCATTCAGGTGAATGTCTATCAGGACGAACGCTCTCAGCAGATATTCTCGGTTATCGACAAGGGACGCGTCATGCAGCAGTCGTTTCGTGAGATGACACTCCTTGATTATGCCGTCAATGCCTCGCTGGTGCTTTCGTATGTGGCGATGCGGCGTGAGGACAAGGCTGGTCTGATGACCTTCTCCGACCGCTTCGATACCTATCTGCCGGCGCAGCGTAGCGAGGGCCACATGCAGACCATCCTCGAAAACCTCTATGACCAGCAGACGGCATTCGGCGAGACTGACTATTCGGCGCTCGTCGACTATGTCAGCCGCCATGTCACCAAGCGTTCCCTGCTCATCGTCTATACGAACTTCATGACGATGGTGTCGATGAAGCGACAGCTGCCATGGCTCTTGCAGCTCTCCCACCGCCACCGCGTGCTGGTGGTGTTCTTTCAGGACGAGGAACTGCAGCAGTATGCGGCTTCGCCGGCAGCGACGACAGAGGACTACTACCGGCATGTGGTGGCCGAGAAGACCATCAGCGACCAGCGTCTCATCGTAGGCCAACTGCAGCGCCACGGCATTCTGAGTCTGCTGACCACCCCCGACCGCCTCTCGGTCGATATTATCAACAAGTACCTCGAGCTGAAAGCACGGCAGATGCTCACCTGATGAAAAAAGAATAATAATCATCGAAAAAGTTTGGAACATATAGTTTTTTTCTTTACCTTTGCAATCTGAAATCATAATAGCCTCAACAACTGATAAATATAAGAGAAAAAATGAAAAAAGGTTGTCTCTTTTTCATCATCATCATCCTGATGTTCATGTTTCTGCCAAGAGTCATGGAACGCATGGCTGCCGAGCAGGAAGCAATGGAGCAGGAGGAGCTTATGTTTATGAAGGGTAGGGACAAAGGCGGCTATAATGACTTCAACAGTCCAAAGGATGAACCCGACGACGGCTATAGCAACGGGTTCTGGGACGATTAGTGACCAACAGCCTTTTTTTACCGCGATGAAGATGTTTGTTGTCAGAAACAGATGGCTGCCTTTCAAAGGCTTCGCAGCAATAAACCTCTTCGGCGTGCTCGTGTGTCGTAAGGATACGACGCTGACGGCCGACCTCATCCGACATGAGCGCATCCATACCGCACAGATGGTGGAGATGCTTATCGTCGGGTTCTATGTGTGGTATGTCGTCGAATGGCTGGTCAGGGTGCTCCTTCCCGGACGGGCATACGGAAATATCGCGTTCGAGCGGGAAGCCTACCGCCATATGTCCGAGGAAGACTACCTGAGCCGCCGGCCGCACTATGCGTGGGTGAGGTATTTGAAGAGTTGACGAGTTGAAGATTTGACAAGTAGACAAGTTAAGAGTTTAGAGTTTTGATATGACGATACCGCAAGAATGGAACCGGTTCCTACTGAAAGATGTGACCTTTGTCAACCTGATGATGCGTCGCATCTACAACGTGCTCATCGTGGCCAACCCCTACGATGCATTCATGTTGGAGGACGACGGCCGTATAGAGGAGAAGATCTACAACGAGTACACCCAGCTGGGACTTCGCTTCCCGCCTACCTTCACACAGGTGAGCACCGAGGAGGAGGCCGAGGAGGCGTTACGGTCGATGAACATCGACCTGGTAATCTGTATGCCCGGCAATGCCGACAACGATGCTTTCAGCATTGCCCGCAGCATCAAGCGCCGCTTCCCCGATATCCACTGCGTGGTGCTCACACCCTTCTCCCATGGCATCACACGGCGCATAGAGAACGAAGACCTCTCTATCTTCGACTACGTGTTCTGCTGGCTCGGCAATACCAACCTCATCCTCTCTATCATCAAGCTCATCGAGGATAAGATGAACCTCGAACACGACATCCGCGAGGGTGGCGTGCAGATGATCCTGCTCGTAGAAGACTCCATCCGATTCTATTCCTCCATACTCCCGAACCTCTATAACTACGTGCTACTGCAGAGCCAGCGCTTCGCCACAGAAGCCCTGAACCGCCATGCCGCCACGCTGCGCATGCGGGGACGCCCGAAGGTTGTCCTGGCACGCAACTATGAGGAAGCGTTGTCGGTCTATGAGCAGTACTCCGACAACGTGCTGGGCGTCATCAGCGACGTGCGCTTTCCGCTGACACCGGCAGAGGGCGAGCGCTCGCCGCTGCCCAAGGGTGGCGCCGGCGGCAAGCAGGGCGACCCTGAGGCAGGCTTTAAGCTGCTCCGTACCATCCGTGAGCAGAACGAATATGTGCCCCTCATCATGGAGAGTTCCGAGAGCACCAACCGCCAGCGTGCTGAGGCCGAAGGCTTTAAGTTCGTAGACAAGAATTCCAAGAAGATGAGCCTTGACCTGAAGCATCTTCTCGAAGAGCATATGGGTTTCGGCGACTTCATCTTCCGTGACCCGGCGACCAAGGCCGAGGTGTGCCGCGTGTCGTCGCTCAAGGAACTGCAGGACAACATCTTCAAGATACCCCGCGACTCCATGCTCTACCATATCTCCCGCAACCACGTCAGCCGATGGCTGTCCGCACGAGCCATCTTTCCCGTGTCGGCATTTCTGAAGACGGTGACGTGGCACAAGCTTCAGGACGTCGACGCCCACCGCCAGATCATCTTCGATGCCATCGTGCAGTACCGGCACATGAAGAATATCGGCGTCGTCGCCGTCTTCGACCGTCAGAAGTTCGACCGCTATGCCCACTTCGCCCGCATCGGTGAAGGGTCGCTCGGCGGCAAAGGCCGTGGCCTGGCCTTCCTCGATGATGTCATCAAGCGCCATCCCGAGTTCAACCAGTATCCTGAAATGCAGGTGCAGATACCCAAGACCGTCGTCCTCTGTACCGACCTCTTCGACCAGTTCATGGAGCAGAACAACCTCTATCCCATTGCCCTGAGCGATGCCCCCGATGAGGTCATCCTGCAGCACTTCCTGCGCGCCCACCTGCCCGACACACTCATAGAAGACTTCTTCACCTTCTTCGATGCCACCAAGAGCCCACTTGCCGTGCGCTCCTCGTCGCTCCTCGAAGATGCCCACTACCAGCCCTTCGCCGGCATCTATGCCACCTATATGATTCCCCGCCTCGACGACCGGTACGAGATGCTGCGCATGCTCGCCGCTGCCATCAAGAGCGTCTATGCCTCTGTGTACTATCGCGACTCTAAAGCCTACATGGCTGCCACATCCAACGTTATCGACCAGGAGAAGATGGCCGTCATACTCCAGGAGGTTGTCGGACAGCAGCACGGCGACTACTACTATCCCAATATCTCGGGTGTGCTCCGTAGCATCAACTACTACCCCGTAGGCGACGAACGCGCCGACGAGGGCATCGCACAGCTCGCCTTCGGACTTGGAAAATACATTGTCGACGGCGGGCAGACCCTCCGCGTCTCGCCATACCATCCACACCAGGTGCTGCAGCTCAGCGAGGTAGACACAGCCCTGCGCGAGACACAGACACGCTTCTACGCACTCGACATGAAAAACGTCAGCGATGAGTTCAAGGTCGACGATGGGTTCAACATCGCGACGCTGCGCATCAAGGATGTCGACAAGCAGGCAGGCGGCGATGCGCACCATCCCCTCCAGCACCTCGTCTCCACCTACGACCCCTACGACAACATCATCCGCGACGGACGCTACGAGGGAGGACGCAAAATAGTGTCCTTCTGCGGTGTGCTGCAGCAGGGCGTCCTGCCGCTGCCCGAGCTGCTGCAGCTGTCTATGCGGTGCGGTGCCGACGCCATGCGTCGACCCGTAGAGATAGAGTTCGCCTGCAACACGTCGCCTGCCGAGCTCTACCTCCTGCAGATCCGCCCCATCGTCGACTCCAAGCAGATGCTCGACCAGGACCTGTCGGCCATCCCTGACGACCAGTGCCTGCTACGCTCCGAAAACTCACTGGGCCACGGCATCGTCGACGATGTCACCGACGTGGTCTATGTCAAGGCCGACGACCACTTCACCGCTGCCGACAACCCGGCGATAGCACAGGAGATAGAAGTCATCAACCGTTCTTTCCTCGACCGAGGCGAAGGCTACATCCTCATCGGACCCGGCCGGTGGGGTAGCAGTGACCCCTGGCTGGGCATCCCCGTCAAGTGGCCACACATCTCAGCAGCACGCCTCATCGTCGAGGTGGCACTGAAGAACTATCGCGTAGACCCCTCACAGGGCACCCACTTCTTCCAGAACCTCACCTCCTTCGGCGTAGGCTATTTCACCATCGGCGACAGCCGCGGCGGTCTCTTTCGGAAAGATATCCTCGACAGTCTCCCCGCCGTCAGCGAAACCACTCACGTGCGCCACATACGCTTTCCTAACCCCCTCCGCATCCTCATGGATGGCATGAAACAGCAAGGAGTAGTGTTGAGAAATGAGAAATGAGGAATGCCCGCAAAGCGACTGATAAACGGCGGCACGATGATGCCCCTGCGGGAAGTGCCAGCCGTTTACAGGAGTCTTGGGGGTATCGACGGAGTCAATGAGAAATGAGAAATGAGAAATGAGGAATGCTTTTTTTAAGACAGACGAACAGACGTTTTTTTTAAGACAGACGAACAGAAGTCTAAACGACTAAACAACCAAACAACCAAACAACCAAACAACCAAACGACCAAACAACCAAACAACTAAACGACCAACAAGACGAACAGACGCTTTTAAAAGCTGTTAATTGCGGATCGAAAGGAATGGATTTATGCGGTATAACTTACTTAGGCTGATGGTCTACAAGGCTTAGACTAACGGTCTACAAGGCTTAGACTAACGGTCTACAAGGCTTAGACTAACGGTCTACCTTACATAGACTATTAAGCATGAACAGGCGATGGGGGCAGGACTATCGGGATGGATAGTTTCCTAAGGCCTCCAGCAGGCGCTCGATAAGGCGTGGCAGGGCATAATTGTCAATTTCCTGCTCGTTAATCCATTGGTAGGATGCGGGGAGGACGGGACGCTCGTCCGGCTCCCACAGGTAGAAGTCGGCAAGGATGACACGATGGGTGAGCACATGCCGGATGCCTTTCTTGACCAGGCGTGCACCAGCCGGCAGTTCCTCCGCACTGATGAGCCATGGTTCCCACAGCCCCTGCCAGATGTCGCCTGCTTCTCGCCGATGGATAGCGGTCTGTCCCTGATGGCGCACGTAGACATAGACGAGTTGCCGGGTGCGGATGTTCAAGGTCCGGTTTTTCATGGGCAGCACCGCTACCCTTCCCGTGGCCAGCGCTCCGCAGGTGTCGGCCAGCGGGCACTGTGCGCACTGTGGCGACCGTGGCACACACTGCATGGCGCCGAAGTCCATCAGTGCCTGGTTATAGGCTGAGGCTTCGTTTTCGGGTAGCAGCTCCTGTGCCAGTTGCCTGAAGAGGTGTTTGCCGTCGGTGCTGTTGATGGGTGTGAAGATGAGAAAGTGGCGTGCCAGTACGCGGTAGACATTGCCGTCGACGACGGCCACCGGTTGTCCGAAGGCTATCGAGGCTACGGCAGCCGCTGTGTAGTCGCCGACGCCTTTCAGCTTCCGCAGTCCCTCGTATGTCGTGGGGAAGCCGCCACCGGCTGCTATCTGCCTGGCGGCGACGAGCAGGTTGCGGGCTCTGCTGTAATAGCCCAGTCCCTGCCATTGGCGCAACACGTCGTCTTCGTTGGCTGTGGCGAGCATGTCGACTGTCGGCCATCGCTGCATGAACCGCTGCCAGTAGGGCAATCCTTGTTCGATGCGCGTCTGTTGCAGGATGATTTCGCTGAGCCAGATGGCATAGGGGTCTGTCGTCTCGCGCCACGGCAGTTGGCGTCCGTTGGCACGAAACCAGTTGAGCAGCGTGTGTGCAAATCTTCCGTCTGATATGTGATAATTTGTCGGCATTCCTGCTGCAAAGTTACCACATAAATCAATAAAAAGGAAGGGTATGCCTTACTTTTTTTGTTTTTTTCTTTGTCATATGCAAAAAAAAATGTTACTTTGCACGCTGGAAATGCATCGATATTCCGGATGACGCGAAGAAGTTAATTAATAGTAAGTACTTAATACATAAAAGAATTATGAAGAAAGTAATGACGATGTTGGTGGCACTTGTTGCCTCCACGACGATGTTTGCTCAGACGAGCAGCGGTAGTTTTCAATTCGATGAGTCGCGCATGTATTTCGGTGCCCGCCTCGGTCTTTCCATGGCTGGCGTGACGCATGCCGGTTCAAAGGCCGGTCTGACCCTCGGTGGTGTTGTCGGCCTTCGTGTTTCCGACACTGTTCCTGTGTTCCTGGAGAGTGGACTTTCCTACACCCAGCGCGGTGGCAAGGAGGATGGAACGACGCTTGGCCTGAACTATCTGGAGCTTCCCGTCCTCATCAAGTACGGTATTCCCGTAGCCAATGACGTGCATGTCATGCCGCTTATCGGTCCCTATTTCTCGTATGCCATCAGCGGTCGTATGAAGAATAAGGATGCCGGTATGGATATCAGCTCTTTCCGCGACGGACTGTACAAGCATCCCGATATGGGTATCAAGGTAGGCTGCGGTGCAGAGTTCAACAACCTGTATCTGGAGCTGGCCTATAAGTTCGGCATTGCCAATATCGCTGACAACAATCTTGAGTCGGCTCACGGTCATGCCTTCACGCTTGAGTTTGGTGTGAACTTCTAAGTTTTTACTGAACAGACATCAGGCGGCAGCACATTGCGATGTGTTGCCGCCTGTTTTTTTGTGGCCGGACTTGTGAGGTGTGGCGAGATGGGGCTTACTTGTTGAGCCAGTCGACAGGGAAGGTGTCGGCGAGGGCTGCTGCCGTGCGGTAGTAGTCGTCGCACTCATCGCTCCCGCTCAGGGGAGCGTAGGTTGCCATGACGCGTACCAGCATGTCGCGGTTGCTGAGGTCGGCGGCGTTGGCATTCATTTTTTTCAGGACCTTCTTCAGTGCTTTCTTTCCTCCGTTTGCCAGTCCTCCCTTTTCCAAAACCTTTGTGACGTAGTCATGAGCTGCCTGATATCCGTCTCGCAGACAGACGATGAGTGCCTGTGTGGCATATAGGTTCCCGACGTCTTCGCTGCTTACCTTTCCGTGAGCTTGCTCGTTAGCCAGCTGTTTGATCTGTTCTTTTTGCTGTATCACTTTTACGTCTTTTATCCGTCCCTGCCCAATGATGTCCTCAATGACGGGGATGATGTTCTGCGGCGTGCGCTGAACGGTGGTGAGACGGATACGGTCGTCGTCGGTGAGCTGCCGGTCGTTGATGAAGGTCAGCCGATAGAACATTTTGTCCATCAGCTCTTCTATCCTCAGCCATTGCTCATCCTGCTTTTCTTTCTCCAGGTCGGGCTGTCCGATGTCTCCGTGAGCAATTTTCCTTGCGGCAAGTGCCAGCGTGGCGTCATAGTCGCGGCGTGCGCTGCTGGCACGTCCGAAGTAGTCGTATTCGATGGCACGTTGCAACTGCAGGGCGACGTCGTTTTTTCCGGTGTATCCCGGTCTGTAGGAGAGGATGGGCATTTGCTCGTTTTGCCGCCCCGGGTCGAGGAGTGCATATTCGCGGGAGGCGTGGTCGATGAATTTCACGGCTTCTTCTTTCTTGCCCAACGAGGCATAGAGTTTTGCCGTGGTGATGGCTGTCGGCTTGTATTCGTCATAAGCCTCGTTGATGACGCGGAGGTCGCTGAGGGCTGTTTCCAGCTGCTGCGGCGTCATGGCTTCCGTGGCATGCGGATGTGCGGTGTATCGTTCCAGACTCTTGATAGCCGTCTGCAGATGATAAGGCATTCCTGTCTTCGGGTCGACGATGTTGATGACGAGTCCTACGCGGGCGTCGATGCGTTGTCCGTTGAGATAGGCAGGAAACCATTTGGGCATCTGCGGCAGCACACGCTTGAGTTCGTCAGCGAGTGCGGGATGCAGGGCCTCGTCGGTTTCCACGCCCACTATCGTCCCGTCTCTGCGCACCAGGAAGGAAACTTCCGTTTGTTTTACCTTGGCACTTTTCCATGCTTCTTCAGGATATTGGAATTTCTGCTCGAAGAGACGTTGTATGCCGGCCTTCACCCCTCCGGCATAGTGCGGCGGGAACTCTACGTAGTCGTACACCTTCTGTGGGATGTCTACGGTCTTGATGACTTGTGCGCTTGCCGTTACCGTCAGCAGTGCCATTGCATAGACGATGATGATTCGCTTCATGACGTGTGATGATGTTGGTTGTTGCCTTGCAAAGGTACGAAATCTTTTCTTTCGTAACGTGTCCCTTGCGGGGAAATGTTTCCCCTCCATAGTTAATCTTTCTTAATGCCTTGTGTGCAGCCGCGATGTAGGGCCGGTGTATGGAAAAGCCCCCGGCGACAGTCTTCATCCTGTTGCCGGGGGCTTGTGTGAATGTGCACTGTTGGATTATTTCTCAAAGAGCTTGTTGAACTCCTCGGGGGTTACGGTCTTCTCGTTGAGCTTGACAGCAGCCTTGAGTGCAGCGATGAGTTTCTGGTCGATAGCCTGGTCGATGATGTTCTCGATGTTCTCCTGCTTCTTGATCATGTCGTTGGCATAGTTCTCGAGATACTCATCGGGCACATCGGTCATTCCATAGCGTGCAAACTGGACGCGAGCGCTTTCTTTGGCAGCAGCCTTGATGTCGCTGTCTTCGATCTTGATGCCGTGGGCCCTGACGAGCTGTTCCTTGGCCAGGTGCCAGGTGAGATGGCGTATGCTCTCCTCGTAGTTACGCTCTACATAGTCGGCGTCCTTGTCCTCGTTGTTGCGCTTCATGATGCGTTTGAGGAGGGCGTCGGGATAGGTGAGCGCACCGATTTTCTTCTCTACGTATGCCTGTACGTCGATGAGGAACTTGTAGTCGCTCTCGCTGTCGAACTGTGCTTTGAGCTGTTCGGCGATTTTCTGGCGGAATGTTGCTTCGTCGTTGACGTCGTCGCCGAACACCATGTGGAAGAGTTCCTGGTTCACTTCGTGGGCTTTGTAGCGGCTGATGGAAGTGACCTGATAGGTGAAGTCGCCTTCGTGCCGGCCTACTTCTTCCTTTTTGATTTTCAGCATGCCGGCAATCTCGGCATCGTTGTCGGGATAGGCCTTGCGCGGATTGAAGGTGATGATGTCGCCGGGCTTGGCATTGTCGAAGAGGGCTTTCTGCTCGTCCACCTTGATGTATTCGGGCATCATCGACACGCGCTCGAGGGTGATACCGCCTTCGAGCGTGTTGCCTTCGGCGTCAAGTTCGCGAAGGTCGCCGTAGAGCATGTCGTTCTGCTGATAGGTGTCGCCTTCCTCATAGGTGCCGTTGCGCTGGGCCAGCTGCTTCACCTGTGCGTCGATGGTCTTCTCGTCGGGTTCGATGATGTAGTAGTCGATTTTGTTTTTCCCGTTCAGCTCAATCTTGAATTCAGGAGCTACGGCAATGTCGAAGACGAAGGTGTAGGGGGCTTCGTGCTCCAGGTCGACGGGAACCTGCGTCTCTGACGGCAGCGGCTCTCCGAGCATCTGTATGTTGTTCTCCTTGACGTAGGCATAGATCTGCTCACCCACGAATTTGTTGATGACGTCCATCTTCACGGGCAGTTCATACTGCCGCTTGATGAGTGACATGGGGACCATTCCCGGGCGGAATCCGGGGAAGTTTGCTTTCTTGCGATACTCCTTCAGGCTGTTCTCTACCTTCTCTTTGTAGTCGGTTTCTTCGACGGTGATGGTCATCAGGCCATTCACCTTGTCGGGGCATTCAAATACGATATTCATCTGTTTTATTTAATTATTATATGTTACAACTTGAAATGGAGGTGCAAAATTACGCATTTTTGGCGTAATGGCCTAATATTCCGAGGAATAATTTGTTTTTTTTGTTATTTTTTTGACTAACTTCGAACAAGTTACTTCGTACGCGGGAGAAAAGAAGCGGTTTTATTCGTTTTGCCCGTGACTTTCTGACAAAGCCTTCCCTTCCGGGAAACCCTGCATGACAGCCGTTCCTTTTCAAGAGACTCAACATCCCACTTAATCGATTATTTGGACAAATTCTTCATGTACGGGAAATAAATGCTTTGTTTTCTTTTCATTTATTCAGATTTTTTGTAATTTTGCAGGTAATATCAGGTAATATAAAAACAATAGACATATGAATAAATCACAGCGATGGGCAACGACGCTTGCCATTCTTTTTTCAGCTGTCAGTATGTACGGCCAAGAGCATTCCTATTATGATACGCGCCACGAGGTGGCTGTTGCCATCGGTGCAATAACAACAACAGAGGTTATCAGCGGCTTGGCCGACATGACTGCCATCATGGTGTCGGCGGCGACGACGGCAGTCATTACTGGCGGCAACGTATCGCAGTATTATTCGTTCGACAACGAACATTATATTCCTTCGCTGTCGGCGGAGTATTATTACCACTTCGGCAAAGTCGTTGGCGTAGGAGGATTCATGGCTTTCAACGGCATGACGCGCGACATGTATCTGACAACCAACCGTCAGCAGTCGGGAACAACGGAGAAGGAGAAGGTGAAGGCCGGCAAGGCTTCCCGTCACAATCTATCGATTATTCCCGCCGTGAAGTTCGACTGGCTGCGCCGCAAACATGTGGGGCTCTATTCCAAGGTCGGGATAGGCGCATCGCTGCTATTCGACCGGCAGAAGGAAGATGCCGAGGGCGGCACCGATGATCATTCGACCACCGTCATCCCCAACTTCCAGATTACCCCCTTGGGCTTCGAGGCCGGCAGCCTGCAGTGGCGCGGTTTCCTGGAACTTGGCCTGGGCGAGCAGGGGCTGGTGTCTGCCGGAGCGAGATATAAGTTCTGACGGAGCAAGGCAGAAAACCTGACGGATATAAACAGTAATCAAAACACAACTTAACTTATTTCTCAATGAATACACGTAAACTGCTTTCACTCTTTTTGCTGGCCGTCATGCTGGCAGCGACACAATCTGTTCACGCCCAGGGATGGGAACGCAAGACCGCTCCCCTGATGACCCCATGGGGCGAGACGCTCACTCCCGCTACCACCTGGCAGGAGTATCCGCGTCCACAACTGGTTCGACCGGACTGGATGAACCTGAACGGCGAGTGGCAATACTTCCGCCGGACGTCGTCAGAGAACGTGAAATGCGAGGTACGCGACCGTAACTTCAGCGGAACCATCCTTGTCCCCTTTGGCGTAGAGTCCGCTCTGTCGGGTATCATGGTCAGCGACTATGACACGAACTCGCGCAGCGTTCAGATGTACCGCCGATACTTCACCCTTCCCGAAAGCTATCACGGCAAGACCGTGCTTTTGCATTTCGGTGCCGTGGACTGGAGCTGTGTGGTCTACGTCAACAGAAAGGAAGCCGGTCGTCATACCGGTGGCTTCGATCCGTTCACCATTGACATCACACCCTATCTCAATGAAGAAGGAGAACAGGAACTGCAGATTGCCGTTCAAGACCCGGGGTCGCGCGGCGGACAGCCGTTGGGCAAGCAGACGAACAACCCTGGCGGTATATGGTATACACCTGTCAGCGGTATCTGGCAGACGGTATGGCTTGAGCCTGTGAACAAAGCCTACGTCGACCATTATGAGGTATATCCCGACATCGACCGTTCAGAGGTGGCTGTCAGAGTGGCATCAGCTACGCCAGATGCCACGGCAACGATAACCGTGTCGTATGGAGGACAGCGTGTGGCTGAAGTCAGCGGCGTTCAGGTGAATGCCGACAGCCGTATTGCCATTCCCGATGCCAAGCTATGGTCGCCCGATGAGCCTAACCTCTACGACCTTGATATTAAGCTCTACGCCGGCGGCGAGCAGGCCGATGCCGTGAAAGGTTATTTCGGCATGCGCAAATTCAGTAAGGCCATGGTCGACGGCCATCCTGCCTTCATGCTGAACAACAAGCCCATCTATATGTATGGTCCGCTTGACCAAGGCTGGTGGCCCGACGGTCTGCTGACACCTCCCAGCTACGAGGCAATGGTCTACGACCTGGAGGTCATCAAGTCGTTCGGCATGAACATGGTGCGCAAGCATATCAAGGTCGAGCCAGACCTATGGTATGAGTGGTGCGACCGCCATGGTCTGATTGTCTGGCAGGACATGCCGAATGGGGGTACATCGGGAAGTATCGGAACGACAGCTGAGATACAACAGAACTTCTACGACGAGAGTGTGCGTATCGTCAATGCGCTGAAGCAGCATCCTTCGATTGCGGCATGGGTAGTCTATAACGAAGGCTGGGGACAGGATGCCGAAAACGGCAGTACACACACTCTGCGTGGGGTGCGTGCCGTACGTCAGGCCGACGAAGACCCCTATCGGCTTGTTCATTCCGTCACGGGGTGGACGGACTTTGAAGTCGGCGACATGCTTGACATACACAGCTATCCGTCACCTAACGTGAGCAACAATCCATCGAACGACCGTGTCAATGTGTGTGGAGAGTTCGGCGGCATCACCCTTCTCGACTACGACCATCTGTGGGCCGGCAGTCAGATGGTCTACACATCCGTCCAGAATAGCGAGGAACTCACAGCCTTATATAACCGTTACACCTTCAAACTTCAGGAGTTGATGCCTACGGGTGGCATCTGGGGATCGGTATATACGCAGATTACCGACGTAGAACAGGAAGTGAACGGGCTCCTTACCTACGACCGTAAGGCGCTGAAGGTGACCGACAGCCAGCGCGAGCGTATGCGCCGCCATATCGAGCGTACCATCCACAGCCGTTATACAGGTGCGACCATCGTTGTTCCTGATGGCAGGACATCAGCCGACATCCTCTGGCGTAACACGACGACGGAGCCTCAAGGCAATTGGTTTGCCACGGACTACGACGACAGCGCATGGCCTGAGGACAAAGGAGGATTTGGCTCCATCAACACAACCTACAACCGCACACGGTGGAACACAACTGATATCTGGCTGCGCCGCCATTTCACCCTTTCCAATATAGACCCGGAACTGTTGGAAGACCTCGCCCTGCATATGTATCATGATGAAGATGCCGAGGTCTATCTGAACGGTGTCCATGCACTGTCAATCAGCGGGTTTAACAACAGCTATCAGTATTTTGAGATTTCTCCAGAAGCCCTTCAAGCGCTGAACCTCAATGGCGATAACGTCATGGCTATCCACTGCAAACAGTCGGAAGGCGGACAGTTTATCGACGCTGGCCTGTACCTGCGTCAATTCACGCCCTGCGACGCACTGCAGCCGACAGAGCTGGCTGACAGACCTCAGCCTGTTGTCGGCGAGCACCCCGACAATCTCTACCTGATGGCATATTCCTCTGCCGCCCATCAGCAAATGAACTATGCCTATAGCAATGACGGAGTGACATGGCAGACTCTCAACGGCGGTCGCGCTGTTCTCGACGGAGTGCTTGCTGAAGGGCCTTGCCTGCGACGAATCGGTGAAGGTTCTGCCGCCCGCTTCTATCTTGTTTATGCCACGGAAGGCCAGAATGTCTGGATGCTTACATCCTCAGACCTTGTCAATTGGACGGCTGCCGAAGGAACAGACAACGGCATCCTCCTCCGGTTGTCCGACATCAGCGGTGATGCTGAGCGGCTGTCATCGCCGGAGCTATTCTACGACGAAGTGCAAGGCCGCTACTGGATTACGATGACCGTGAACATCGATGGGCGTGAAGACGTCTATAGTGTCAACAGCACTGATTTGAGGTCGTTCTCATCGCCGGCGCGTCTATACTCTAACGTGAATGGTCATGATGTCACGCTGACACGTATCGGCAACGATGTCTATACCGTCTTTGTCAACAAGAGTAACGGCCGGCTGTATATGGGCAGCAGTTCGCGCGTCAGAAGCGGTCAGCTGTCGACGTCACGTCTCTTCTCCGACACCTTCCCCACCTGCTCTGCACCCACCGTGTTTCCCTCGCTGCATGGCGACGGCTGGCTGATGTATGCCTTAAGCAATAGTCCGATACTCTTTACGACGTCAGCAGACCAACCGGTCAACTGGCGGCCGTATGGTGGCGGAGAACTGTCGCTGCCGGAGTCGATGGGACAGGGAAGCATTGAGATCATCAGTCGTGAAGAACTGCAGCGTCTGCTGGCAACATTTGTCTGGGAGAGTGCCGACATTCTTCCTACGGCAGAGACACAGCCACAGCAATGGCGGTATTCGACGACCTCGGTGACAGGATGGGAACAGGCGGATTTCGCTGACAACGGATGGAAAACAGGGTTGGGAGGCTTCGGTGCCGGCACTCCTCCCAACTCGTTCATCAACACCTCATGGAAGTCAGCCGACATCTATCTTCGCCGCAATCTCGACCTTACCGGTTTTACAGAGGCTGAGATGAACGCGCTGTCGTTGCGTGTGCACCACGATGAGGATGTGGAAGTATACCTGAACGGTGTATTGGCCTTCGAGCGCGAGGGCTATGCCACGTCGTATGGAAACTATGAGTTCAGTGCCGCTGCGAAGGCTACGCTGAAGGCCGATGCCACGAATGTCATTGCCGTACACTGTCATCAGGAAGGCGGTGCGCAATATATAGATGTTGGCGTACGAGGTGTCAGACCCATCAAGGAGTCGGCCGTCGTCATGCCAAAAGAAAAACGGCCGTCTGACTCGTCGTCAGCGGCCGTCTATACCCTTAGCGGTCAACGTGTGGATGCTGTGCAGACCATGCCCCGCGGCATCTATATCCGTGGCGGCAAGGCTGTCGTCAACCGTTAGCACTACCGTCTGTCTCTGAAGAACTGTTGCATGAGTTTTCGGCATTCCTCCTCAAGGACGCCTGACGTGACGGTGGCACGAGGATGGAGTGCGCACGGCGCATAGAGGCTGTAGCCCCGTTTCTCGTCGGCTGCTCCATAGACAACACGCGCTACTTGTGCCCAGCCAAGCGCTCCTGCACACATGGTACAGGGCTCCACAGTGACGTAGAGCGTGCAATCTTGCAGGTACTTACCGCCCAGCTGATTGGCAGCGGCGGTGAGTGCCTGCATTTCTGCATGTGCCGTGACGTCGTGGAGCGTCTCTGTGAGGTTATGTGCCCGTGCGATGATGCGGTCGTTGCAGACCACTACGGCACCGATAGGCACCTCTCCCATGTCGAGAGCCTGCCGGGCCTCGTCGAGGGCACGCTGCATGAATGTCTCGTCGGTAGACATGATAGGGTCAGAGCAGTGCCTGGAACTTCTCTTCGAGGACAACCTTGGGTGCTGCGCCGATGAACTTGTCGACGAGTTGTCCGCCTTTGAAGAAGAGGATGGTAGGAATACTGCGCACGCCGAACTCCATGGCAAGGTCTTCTTCCTCATCTACATTGCATTTGCCTACGATGATACGACCGGCATAGTCGTTTGCCAGTTCGCTGATGACGGGTCCTATCATGCGGCAAGGCCCGCACCAGGGTGCCCACAGGTCGACTACTAACGGCTGCTCACCGTTCTTCAGGCTCTCGAAATTCTCGTTTGTGATTGTTACTTCCATAGTTGTTTTGTTGTTATTGTTGTTGAATGCTAATTCACGCTGTAGGTCATGTTGTTGCTGCTGATGTAGTTGAGCAGCTCATTGCTGATAGAGATTTCTATTCGTCGTGACCGCAGTCTGAAGGTTTCGCCGAGTTCTTTGTCGATGATGTTGATAAAGAACTGCGTCTTACCCGGCGTTGCGGTGACGATCGATGTGAGGTCGTTCACCATTTGTTCGTCGATTTTGTCGCTGTCGACATTGATGCAGAAGCTTTCAATCTTCTGGTCTCTGATGGTTTGCAGATACTGGATGTCGTTGATCTGCAGGGTGGCGTACTTGCTGGTGGGGAACTTCATGAAGTATTTGCAGCGCACAAACACCTGGCTGCCTTCGGTGAACATCCCTCTCCATTTTCCCCAGGTCTCTCCGAACAGGGCAAGTTCTCCTGACCCGCTGAAGTCTTCGATGGTGACGAATCCACAGGGCACATCCTTGGCGAAAGCGGTCCTGACGGTCGTGACGACACCTCCGAGTGTCACCTCTGATTTTCCGACGAGTGCCTTGGGATCTTCGAGTTCCGTGCACTGGGTATTGCACATCGCATCGAGGACAACGCGGTAGTCATCGAGGGGGTGGGCCGAGATGTAAATGCCCACGAGGTCGCGTTCTTTGTTGAGTTTCTCGATGGTGCTCCACGGTGTGGCTTCGGGAATGGGTGGTGTGGCGATGGCGATGTCGCTGTCGTCGCCGAAGAGCGAGTTCTGTTTCTGTTGTTTCTCTGCCTGAAAGAGCTGTGCGTATCTGAGCAGGGTGTCAAGGAACAGGTGCCCCTTGCTGTCCGTCCCGAAATAGTTCTCGCGTGGTATGCCGAAGCTGTCGAAGGCTCCGCTTAGTGCGAGGTTTTCGAATGTCTTTCTGTTGACGGCGTTGAGGTTGACGCGCTGTGCGAAGTCGAAGATATCTTTGTAGAGTCCGCCTTGTTCGCGCTCGGCGATGATGCATTCTGCTGCTGCGTCGCCCATGCCCTTGATGGCGGCGAGTCCGAATCGTATTTCTCCCTTGTGGTTTACACCGAATTTCAGGTACGACTCGTTGACGTCGGGTTCCAGTGTGGCGATGCCCATGGCCCGGCATTCGTCCATGAGTTTGGTGACTTCGCTGATCTGGTCGCGTCGTCGCGTCATGATAGCTGCCATGAATTCGGCAGGATAGTTGGCTTTGAGGTAGGCCGTCTGGTAGGCCACCCATGAGTAGCATGCGGCATGCGACTTGTTGAAGGCGTAGGAGGCGAAGGCTTCCCAGTCGGCCCATATCTTTTCGAGGACCTTCGGGTCGTGTCCGTTCTTCTTGCCGCCCTCGATAAACTTAGGTTTCATGGCATCTACGATATCCTTTTTCTTCTTTCCCATGGCCTTTCGCAGGGCATCGCTCTCACCGCGTGTGAAGTTGGCAAGCAGGCGTGACAGTAGCATGACCTGCTCCTGATAGACGGTGATGCCGTAGGTATCCTTCAGGTATTTCTCCATGACGGGGATGTCGTAGGTGATTGGTTCCAGTCCTTGCTTGCGCCGGATGAACTGAGGGATATAGGACATGGGGCCTGGCCGGTAGAGGGCGTTCATGGCGATGAGGTCCTCGAAGACGGTGGGCTTTAGTTCACGCAGGTATTTCTGCATGCCTGCCGACTCAAACTGGAATGTGCCGACGGTCCGTCCCTGCTGGTATAGCTCGTAGGTCTTCGGGTCGTCGATGGGTATGGAGTCGAGGTCTACGTCGATGCCGCGTGTGAGTTTGATGTTGGCGCAGGCTTCTTTAAGCTCGGAGAGTGTCTTCAGCCCGAGGAAGTCCATCTTGATAAGACCTGTCGACTCGATGACGTGTCCGTCATATTGTGTGCAGTTGGTTTTCTGGTCTTTGAAGTCGGGGTCGTCGGCGGTAGATACGGGCACCCAGTCGCTGATGGGGTCTCGGCAGATGATGAATCCGCAGGCATGGATGCCTGTTCCGCGCACGGTACCCTCAAGCATCTTGGCGTATTTGATGGTGTTTCGCATCCGGGGATCGGTGCTGGCCTCGGCGTCTTGCAGCTCGCGGGTGTATTTGATGGCGTTCGGCAGGTTCATCTTTGCACCGTCGGGCAGTCGGTCGGGGATGGCCTTGCAGAGTGCGTTCGATATGTCAAGTGGTACTTTCTCTATGCGTGCCACGTCCTTGATGGAGTTTTTCGTGGCCATGGTGGCATAAGTGATGATATGTGCGCAGTTCTCGGGGCCGTATTTCTGCTCCACCCATTTGAGCACTCTGCCACGGCCGTCGTCATCGAAGTCGGTATCGATATCGGGCAGCGAGATGCGGTCGGGGTTGAGGAAGCGCTCGAACAGCAAGTCGTATTTCAGGGGGTCTATCTTCGTGATGCCGAGGCAATAGGCCACCACACTTCCTGCTGCCGACCCACGCCCGGGTCCTACCATCACACCCAATTCATTGCGTGCGGAGTTGATGAAGTCCTGCACGATGAGGAAGTACCCCGGGAATCCCATGGTCTTCATGATGTGGAGTTCGAAGCGTATACGGTCGTCCACTTCCTTGGGTAGTGAAGAGTGAAGGATGGTGAATGCGGAGTTAGCCTCTTCTCCGGGAGCGGGTTTCTTTTCCAGGACAAGTTCTTCTTCAGGCATGTAGCGTTGGCGTCCGCCTTCGTAGGCGAGTTTGGCCAGGTAGTCGGCTTCGAACTTGATGCGGTAGAGCTTGTCGTAGCCGCCAAGGCGTTCTATTTTCTTTTCGCCGTCTTCGGGTGACAGCGGATTCTCACCGTTCTCATCGGTGGTGAACTCGCGGTAGAGGTTCTCCTTGGTGAATTTCTCTCGCCACTGTTCTTCGGTGCCGAAGTCCTCGGGGATGGGGAAGTTAGGCATGATGGGGTCGTGGTCCAGACTGTAAACTTCGACCTTATTGAGGATTTCAAGTGTGTTGGACAGTGCTTCGGGAACGTCGGCGAAGATTTCGTTCATCTCTTCGCGCGTCTTGAACCACTCCTGCTTGGAGTAGAGCAGGCGGTCAGGATCGTCGAGGTCTTTGCCGGTAGAGAGGCACAGCAGGTGGTCGTGGGCTTCGGCATTGTCCTGGTCGACGAAGTGGCAGTCGTTGGTGCATACGAGTTTGATGCCGTATTCCCGTGCCAGTTCGATGATAACGCGGTTGGCTTTCTGCTGCTCGGGGAATGTGGAGCGGTTGGCGCGCTGGTTGGGGTCCTTCACTTCGTGGCGTTGCAGTTCGAGGTAGTAGTCGTCGCCGAAGATGCGCTGATGCCATTCGATGGCCTCGCGTGCACCGGCGATGTCGCCTTTGAGGATTTTCCTCGGCACCTCGCCTGCCAGACATGCCGAGCACACGATGAGTCCCTCGTGGAAGCGTTCCAGGTCGGCGCGGTCGGTTCGTGGCCGCTGGTAGAAACCGTCGACCCATGCCCTTGAGACGAGCTTGATGAGGTTTTTGTATCCTTTGAGGTTTTTGGCCAACACGATGAGGTGGTAGCCGCTCTGGTCTTCGCGTCCGTTCTTCTGTTCCTTCGGTCCGTTCTTGGCTACATACATCTCGCATCCGAAGATGGGCTTGAATGGAGGCAGTCCTTCCTTCTTGCGCTGTTTGTTCACGCTGATGCAGTAATCGTGAAACTCCTTAATGCCAAACATGTTGCCATGGTCGGTGATGGCCATTCCCTGCATGCCGTTGGCGGTGGCTTTGTCGACGAGGCGCTTGATGCTCGACTGTCCGTCGAGTATAGAGTAGTAGGTATGTACGTGCAGGTGGATGAAATCTTCCATAGTTGTTCGCTGTTGTGAATGGTTGGGGTAAGTGTGTGTGTGTCAACGCATGTCGGCGTTCTCGTTCTGTTCCTCTTCCAGTTCCACCTCTTTCACCTTCTTGAAGAGGTCGGAAGCAAAGACGAGGTCGTTCAGACGCTTGTTGTTCGACGAGATAACCTCGTGTGAGGTGCCTGTCCACTCTTTGCGTCCTTTGTAGATGAACAGGATGTTTTCGCCGATGCCCATCACCGAGTTCATGTCGTGGGTGTTGATGATGGTCGTGGTGTTCATGTCGTGGGTGATTCCTGACAGCAACTCATCGATGACGAGTGACGTCTTGGGGTCGAGGCCCGAGTTCGGCTCGTCGCAAAAGAGATACTTGGGGTTGAGCACGATGGCGCGCGCAATGGCAACGCGCTTCTGCATGCCTCCCGATATCTCTGCAGGGTATTTGTTCTCGGCTCCGTGAAGGTTGACACGCTCCAGACATTCCATGGCCCGTGCGCGCCGTTCACGAAGCGTCATCTGCGAGAACATGTCGAGCGGGAACATCACATTCTCCAGCACGCTGAGCGAGTCGAAGAGGGCGGCACTCTGGAAAATCATGCCCATCTCGCGGCGGAGCATGACCTTCTCACGCTTCGTCATGCCAACAAAGTCACGACCGTCGTAAAGCACCTCGCCTGCCGATGGTTCCAGCAGGCCCACGAGGTTCTTCATCAACACGGTCTTTCCCGACCCTGACTGGCCGATAATCAGGTTCGTCTTCCCGTCTTCGAAACAGAAACTGATGTCGTGGAGCACTTCCTTCGCATCAAAGGACTTATAGAGATTTCTTACTTCAATCATAATCTTTTTTCAGAGCGTGCGATAAAGAGAGGGGAATGTCAGCTCAGCAGCTGGGTGAGGAACACGTCGGAGAACAGAATGAGTACCGACGACGACACCACGGCCGCCGTCGATGCCTTACCAACCTCCACGCTGCCGCCCTCCACGGTGTATCCGTAGTACGACGACACGCTGGCGATGATGAAGGCAAACACCAGACTCTTGATGATGCTCATCCACAGGAACCAGGGCACAAAGGCATGCTGCAGACCCAGTGTCAAGTCGGCAGGAGCCAGGATGTGCCCGATGTATGCCGTGGCATAGGCGCCGAGGATGCCCGTGGCCGAAGAGAACACCACCAGTACCGGCATGATTGTTATCAGCCCCAGCACCTTCGGCAGGATGAGGTACGATGCAGAGTTCACGCCCATGATCTCCAGGGCATCAATCTGCTGCGTCACGCGCATCGTGCCCAGCTCCGAAGCGATGTTCGACCCCACCTTTCCCGAGAGAATCAAACACATGATACTCGACGAGAACTCCAGCAACATAATCTCACGGGTGGTATACCCTGCCACCCATCTGGGCATCCAGGGACTCTCGATGTTCACTTTCATCTGGATGCAGATGACAGCACCGATGAAGAATGAGATGAGCAGGACGATGCCGATAGAGTCGATGCCAAGTTGCTGCATTTCCTTGGCATATTGTTTCCAGAACATGCGTAGCCGTTCAGGTATCGAGAACGTACGACCCATCAGTATCAGATAGCGCCCGAAGGTAATGAGAGATTTCGTTATGAGCATGGTTCAAACATTTATCGGTGCAAAAGTAGCTAAAAAATATGAATTAATAACGATGAATTAAGAATTATTTCGTAATTTTGTGCCCGATAAACAATAAAGGCATGAACCAAACAGATAATTCCAACGCCGTACTGCGCACGGAAGGACTTGTCAAGATCTATGGAAAGCGAACCGTTGCCAACAACGTCAGCATACAGGTTCGGCAAGGTGAGATTGTAGGACTGCTCGGTCCCAACGGAGCAGGCAAGACCACCTCGTTCTATATGACCACCGGACTCGTCGTTCCCAATGCCGGCCATGTATACCTCGATGAAGAAGACATCACCGGCTATCCTGTCTATCGGCGCGCACGGGCCGGTATCGGATACCTCCCACAGGAAGCCTCCGTGTTCAGGAAGATGTCCGTCGAAGACAATATCCTCTCGGTGCTCGAGATGACTGGTAAGCCACGCAAAGAACAACTCGACAAACTCGAAGCACTCATCCATGAGTTCCGCCTCGAGAAAGTACGCAAGAACAAAGGCGACCAACTGTCTGGAGGAGAGCGCCGACGCACCGAGATCGCCCGCTGTCTGGCTATCGAGCCCAAGTTCATCATGCTTGACGAGCCCTTCGCCGGCGTCGACCCCATCGCCGTGGAAGACATCCAGCACATCGTCTGGCAACTCAAATACCGCAACATCGGCATCCTCATCACCGACCATAACGTCCACGAGACGCTCAATATCACCGACCGTGCCTACCTCCTCTTCGAAGGACGAATACTCTTTCAGGGTGTGCCAGAGGAACTCGCCGCCAACCCCATCGTCAGAGAGAAATACCTCGGCACCAACTTCATTCTCCAGAAAAAACAGTTCCAGATAGAAGAGCCGTGAGGGAACACAGCACACGAACAAAACGGAAAAGCGAAAGTTTTTCCGTTTTTTCTTTGGTAGTCACACGAAAAAGACGTACTTTTGCAGCCAGATAGTATATAAAATTATTACTATATAAGACAAAACAATCAAACAGAAAAGAAAAACTACTTATGGAAGTTGAAAAAATCATGCACGACCTGGAGCAGAAACACCCAGGCGAGCTCGAGTACCTGCAAGCAGTACGCGAAGTGTTAATGTCAATCGTCGATGTCTACAACCAGCATCCCGAATTCGAAAAGGCAAAGCTCATCGAACGACTCGTCGAGCCCGAACGCATCATCACGTTCCGAGTACCATGGGTCGACGACAAAGGCGAAGTACAAGTCAACATCGGATACCGCGTACAATATAACAGCGCCATCGGCCCCTACAAGGGAGGACTACGCTTCCATCCGTCGGTGAACCTCTCCATCCTGAAGTTCCTCGGATTCGAACAGACCTTCAAGAACGCTCTCACCACACTCCCCATGGGAGGCGGCAAGGGCGGCTCCGACTTCGCACCGCGTGGCAAGTCAAATGCCGAAGTCATGCGCTTCTGCCAGGCTTTCATGACAGAACTCTACCGACACATCGGACCCGATGAAGACGTCCCCGCTGGCGATATCGGCGTAGGCGGACGGGAAATCGGCTACCTCTTCGGCATGTATAAGAAACTCACCCACCAGTTCCAAGGCGTACTCACCGGCAAGGGACTCGAATACGGCGGCTCACGCATCCGTCCCGAAGCAACGGGCTACGGAGCCATCTACTTCGTACAGCACATGCTCCACACCCACGGACAAGACATCAAAGGCAAGACCGTAGCCATCTCCGGATTCGGAAACGTAGCATGGGGCGCAGCCAAGAAAGCCACCGAGCTCGGTGCTAAAGTCATCACCATCAGCGGACCCGACGGATACATCTACGATCCCGCCGGACTCGACGACGAGAAAATCAACTATATGCTCGAACTCCGCGCCTCTGGCAACGACGTCTGCCAGCCCTACGAAGATGAATTCCCCGGCTCAAAGTTCTTCGCCGGCAAGAAACCCTGGGAGCAGAAAGCTGACATCTACATGCCCTGCGCCACCCAGAACGAGCTCAATGGCACCGATGCCGACCATATCCTCGCCAACAACCCCATCTGCGTCGCTGAAGTCTCCAACATGGGATGCACAGCCGAAGCTGCCGAGAAGTTCGTCGCCACAAAAACGCTCTTCGCACCCGGCAAGGCCGTCAATGCAGGCGGCGTAGCTACCAGCGGACTCGAGATGACACAGAACTCCATGCGCCTCAGCTGGAGCGACAAGGAAGTCGACGAGAAACTCCACTACATCATGTCGAGCATCCACGAGCAGTGCGTCAAGTACGGACGCCAGGCCGACGGATATGTCGACTACGTCAAAGGTGCCAACGTGGCTGGCTTCATGAAGGTCGCCAACGCCATGATGGCACAAGGCATCGTATAAAATGAGAAGTGAGAAATGAGAAATGAGAGATTGCCGCACAGAAGGCCTTCACTGAAGGCATGCATGCTCTTGGCATGTATGCTCTTCGCTGCGCCCTATATGGCATCTCGCATTTCTCATTTCTCACACCTCATTCCTAATCACTCATCCCTCTCCGCACAGACACAGACAGGAAAAGCATCCTATTACGCCAAGAAGTTCGAAGGACGGCGAACAGCAAGCGGCGAACGCCTCCACGGCGACAGCCTTACCTGTGCCCACCGCACCTTCCCCTTCGGAACGATGCTCCGCGTCACCAATCTCTCCAACGGTAAAAGCGTCATCGTGCGCGTCACCGACCGCGGACCTTTCTCCCGGGGACGCATCATCGACCTCTCCAGGCGCGCCGCACGCATCATCGGTATGATGGCACAAGGTATTGCCACCGTGAAAGTGGAAGTCATCGACCGCATCATCATCCCCTTCCGACCCACCATGCCTGAAGTCCAGCCCGAGTACGACCTCGAGGTGGCACCCGAATTCGAATATGGCGTCACAGAAGAATGGGATGAGATAACCAGTAATGAGTAATTATAACTTCTTCTTTAGTTTTTCACCAACGTGCCGATAGGTTCCCCGGCAATAACTTTCTTCAGGTTTCCGACAACATCCATATTGAAGACATAGATGGGCAGGTTGTTGTCCTGACACATGCAGATGGCTGTGAGATCCATCACCTTCAGACCACGAGCCAGCACCTCCTTATAGGTAATCTCATCAAACTTCACTGCCGTCGGGTCTTTCTCCGGGTCGGCAGTATAGACGCCGTCCACACGAGTGCCCTTGAGCATCACGTCGGCCTCAATCTCTATGCCGCGCAGACTCGAACCCGTATCGGTGGTAAAATAGGGCGAACCCGTTCCGGCAGAGAAGATGCACACCTTTCCAGCCTTCATTGCGTCAATAGCCTTCCACTTGGTATAGAACTCACCGACAGGCTCCATACGGATAGCCGTAAGGACCTTGTTGTCCACGCCGACAGCATCAAGAGCCGATGACAGGGCCAATGAGTTGATGACAGTTGCCATCATGCCCATCTGGTCGCCTTTCACACGGTCGAAACCTTTCTGCGAACCACTTAACCCGCGAAAGATATTACCTCCGCCGATAACGATACCAATCTCCACGCCCATGTCATGGATTTCCTTAATCTGTTCTGCATACTGGCCAAGGCGAACAGGGTCGATGCCATAGCCTTGAGCTCCCATCAGGCTCTCGCCCGACAACTTCAATAATATTCTCTTGAATTTCATATCTGATAGTAATTGATTTATACTCACTATAAACGGCTACTGCTGCCCATCGCCACAACCTCCTTCAAGTAGTCCCGAGACAAAAGGTCACCTCCTTGAAGGCATAGGTCCGCACGCGGCCGTCGGTATCGCGAAGGACCAGACGCCCGTCAGGCTTGACACCGACAAGCACTGCCTCAAAACGACCATCCATATCGCAATAAGGATAGACGCCCGCACGACGGTAGAGGGCTTGCTGATATTGATCGGACAAATCAGCGGCGGTCTTCAGACGGTGTTCCATCGCATCGACAACACCGCGCAGCAGACTCTCACGATCAAAACGGCGGTCTGCGATCTGCCTCATCGACACCGGATTTGGAGCATCACTCAGAAAGACCTCCTGATTGACGTTCAGCCCCACTCCGATGATGCTACTCTGAAGGAACGCCCCATGCAACTGGTTCTCGATGAGGATGCCGGCCAGCTTGCTGTCGCGCCAATAGATATCATTGGGCCATTTGATGGTGACTTCCGCCAGACCCTGCCTGGTGAGTTCATCGCGCAAGGCAAGCGCCACAGCCATCGATATGCGGAACTGTTGCGCCGCAGGCAGCCTGTCAGGATGGTAGAGCATTGAGAAGAGCAAGTTCTGACCGCGCTCCGACTCCCACGTATTCGTGCCACAGCCGCGGCCTGCCGACTGATAGTCCGTCCAGACCACCATGTCCTCACGACCGCCATGTTCACGCAGCCAGAGGTTCGTCGAGACGGTCTCGTCAAGCTTCAACAGTTCTACTGCCATCGCTCTCTTCTGTAATATGTACGCGCAAGGCATCGCCAGGCAGCAGCTCCTCGATAAGCTCCGGCCATTCGATGAGACACAGCTCACCCGAGTAGAAATAGTCCTCAAAACCCATGTCGTAGACCTCCTCGAGGCGCTTGATGCGGTAGAAGTCGAAATGGTAGACGGAAGCGCCATCCCACTCTTCTCCAATGGGTTCGCTGACAGTATATTCATTAACGATGGCAAACGTGGGAGAGGTAATGACATCCCTGACACCCAGCTCTTCGCAAAGGGCCTTGATAAATGTCGTCTTCCCGGCACCCATCTTTCCATAGAAAGCAATGACACGGGCACTACCCATCTCGTTGATAAACTGCCGTGCTGCCGTACGTATCTGTTCAATATGATTTATTCTAATCTGCATAGCTAAACTGCTTTGCCTGCAAAGTTACGAAGAATAATTCAGAATAGAGAATTCATCGTTCACATTTTTTGCCGCCCCCTCCTTTTCCCTCTCCCGGCTGACACCCACAAAAACAAAAAATCGGCTGCATCTCAGCCGATTATCTCCTATTTGGTCGGGATGACTGGACTCGAACCAGCGACCTCACGCCCCCCAGACGCGTGCGCTAACCAACTGCGCTACATCCCGAGCTTTTCTTCGAAAGCGGTTGCAAAGTTACACAATCTTTTTGAACCCACCAAATATTTAAGGAAGAATTTTCACTAAAAATCATTTTCCATGATAATAACGAGGAAAAAACTTGGCTGTTCGGACATTATTTAGTAACTTTGAAGCGATAATAAAAAACAGGACCGGCATCACATGACATATAAAGTTTCGGCACCATCGACCATACAGGCAGACATCAAACTGCCTGCATCGAAAAGCATATCCAACCGTGCACTCATCATCAGCGCGCTCGCTGAGGGGCATACATGGCCAGAAAACCTTTCTGACTGCGACGACACCAACGTAATGGTCAGTGCACTCACACCAACGGACAACACACTGGCTGCCACCACCCGAACCATCGACATCGGGGCAGCGGGAACAGCCATGCGCTTCCTGACGGCCTACTTCTCCGTCGTACCCTCGGACGTTATCCTCACAGGGACAGCGCGCATGAAGCAACGCCCCATCGGAATCCTCGTCGACGCACTGAGATACATCGGAGCCGACATCGAATACATGGAAGCTGAAGGCTATCCCCCACTCCACATCCGGGGAAAAGAGCTGCAGGGCGGGCATATCGACGTCGACGCACGTGTCAGTTCGCAGTTTATCTCGGCACTGCTCATGATCGGGCCCGTACTGAGAGACGGACTGGAACTGCGAATGACGGGATTTATCTCGTCACGGCCATACATCGACCTCACACTCAACGTCATGCACAGCTATGGAGCACAAGCCGAATGGACCGATGTCGACACCGTCAGCGTACAGGCCAATGCCTACAAGGCAACGCCATATACCGTAGAGAGCGACTGGACTGCTGCATCATACTGGTATGAGATCCTGTCGCTCACTGACGACTACGAAGCCACCGTCAACCTCTCTGGACTGCGAGACGGCTCCAGACAGGGCGACTCCGTAGTAAGATATATTTTCTCCACCCTCGGCGTGAAGACTCAGTTCCTGCCCGACGGCACCGTAAAGCTCACGCGACATCTGCGGACACTCCCGCGCATGGACTACGACTTCAAAAACTCACCAGACCTGGCACAGACCCTTGTCGCCACCTGCGGCGCGCTGTCCATACCCTTCCACTTCAAAGGACTGGCGAGCCTGCGCATCAAGGAGTCCGACCGCATGGAGGCCCTGAAAAGAGAACTGGCAAAAATCGGTGCCGACATCCATATCGAGAATAATGAGATGTCGATACAAGCCTATACCAAGACCGTCGACTCGCCACAGCCTTTCGCCACCTACGACGACCACCGGATGGCCATGGCTTTCGCACCGCTCGCCATCAGATATGGCAGCGTCTGCATAGAGAACCCGGAAGTGGTGACCAAGTCATACCCTGACTTCTGGGACGACCTGCGATCTGCCGGCTTCACCGTAGAACCCGTCTGACGTGCGAACTTTCCAAAGCCAACAAAGGAAAAAGGACTCCTCCCCTCCTTCATAAAAAGAACCAAAAAGAAGCGCCCTCACGCGAGGGCTACTCAAGATGACATTCGTAATCATTGTAATAGTCTCATTAACGCTGTTGGGAATCATCGCCGCCATCAGCCAACGTCACGACGACGCACCCATCGTCCTCACCGACAGCTGCGCCACCTGCAACGGAGATAACGACAAATGCGAGCAGGAGTGCATGCTCGAGGCGGCCACGCACGAGATTGAATACTACGACGACGAAGAACTCGACAGCTTTGCCGGTCGCGACGCCGACGACTATACCGATGACGAGGCAGCGCAATTCAGGGAGATCCTCATGACACTCCACCCATCAGATATTAAAGGATGGAACCGCAGCCTCATCCTTCGCCACATCAACGTTCCCAACCAGATAAAGGACGAACTTCTTATGCTGCTCAGCGAATAAAAAACGCCACGAACGGAAAAAAACACAAAAAAAATGAAGCAAAGAGGAAAAAAAGCTGTAACTTTGCAAATGTAATGTGTCCTGTCGGCTGGTATGCCGATGCTGACTGCATAAAAAAACAATGGGAAAGAAAATCAACAAACTGAAAAAGATAAGGCTGCACCGGGAAGGTACCAACACACTCATTTGGGCATTTGTGGTCATTGCCAGTGTCGCCATGCTCCTATGGCGAGGCTTTGACAGCCATTGGCCGTTTTGGGTATTTACCATCGTCTTCGGAACAGTCTACTGCTTAGTCGTCAACTTCTTCCGTTGTCCGGTGCGCTATTTCCCCAGCGAAGACACCGAAGGTATCGTCGTGGCACCTGCCGACGGCAGAATTGTCGTCATCGAGGAAGTTGACGAACACACTTTCTTCCATGACCGCCGGCTGATGATCAGTATTTTCATGAGTCCCCTCAACGTTCATGCCAACTGGTTCCCGGTCGACGGCACCGTGAAGTCGGTGACTCACCGGCGGGGCAACTTCCACAAGGCATGGCTACCCAAGGCAAGCGAAGAGAACGAGCATGCCGACACCCTCATCGAGACTCCCGAAGGCCACATGGTGCTCTGCCGGCAGATAGCCGGCGCCATGGCCCGCCGCATCGTCACCTATGCCAAACCCCTTGAAGAGTGCTATATCGACGAACACATGGGCTTCATCAAATTCGGCTCACGCGTGGACGTATTCCTGCCGCTGGGCACGGAGGTCTGCGTCACCATGGGTCAGAAGACCACCGGTGACCTGACCATGATTGGCCGCCTTCCCAAGAAAGACCCCATAGAAACCAAGGAACAATTAACAGAAGATACATTGTGAAGAGACATATCCCCAATATCATCACCTGCTGCAACCTACTCTCCGGATGCGTAGCAATCTATTTCGCTTTCACGTGCAGTGCGAAGCTGGCATTATTATGGATTATCATCGGTGCGGTGTTTGATTTCTTCGACGGCATGGCAGCACGTCTGCTGGGTGTGTCGTCGCCTATCGGCAAGGAACTCGACTCGTTGGCCGACGTGGTCACCTTCGGCGTAGCCCCGTCGACCATCGTCTTCAGCGAACTCGGAGCACTGCCCGCGCTGCCTGCGTCGCTCCACATCCTTTCGCCCTATCTGCCCTTTGCCGCCTTTATCATCGCAGCCTTCTCTGCCCTCCGGCTGGCAAAGTTCAATATCGACACACGCCAGGCCACGTCATTCATCGGGCTGCCCACACCTGCCAACGCCCTCTTCTGGGGGTCGTTCATCGTCAGCCAAGGCAGCTGGCTGGAGCGTACGGCATGGTCGCCAGCGCTCATCCTGGCACTTATCGCCATCAGCAGTTGGCTGCTCGTCTGTGAACTGCCCATGTTCTCACTGAAATTCAAGCATCTGCACTGGAAGGGCAATAACATCAAGCTTTACTTCATGCTGTTCTCCCTGGTGATGCTCGTATTGTTCGGATGGATAGCAGCCTGGTGGCTCATCATCGCATGCTACATTGCCGTGTCTGCCTGTGTAGCCTTATATGAAAGCAAGCAAGCATGATCCTGAAGATCCTTTCCCTCATTTTCCTTATTCTGCTGGTACGGATTGCATTCTCCGTCTGGCGGCTCCTGTCGCAGATTACGAAGACTGCCAACCGCATGAAGGAGGAACTAGACGGCAACAGTCGCTACACAGCAAGAAACAGAAACTCGTCGCAACAGGTCTATGGCCGTCGCGACGAGCAGCAGAAGATTATTCCTGAAGATGAAGGGGAATACGTGGACTACGAAGATGTGTGACGTTCGTTACACGACGCACGCTACACGCCGACCCCTATCCTTCCCTCATCCCATAGCACTACCGAACCTTTCTGCAGCGATGCCGGCACATCGATAATGCGCTGATTGCTGCTTCCCCGGAAGATGAGTTCCTCACTCCGCAGCGACGCTATATAGGGACCGTCGACAAGGACGTCGACAAGTTCCAGCAAGCGATGCTGGGCCGGCTGTCCTAACAGTTGTTCATAGCAGAAGCCGGTATAGCACCATATTGTCTTTGTCGTCTCACGGCGGATGGCTTCCGCCAGTTCGCAGAAGCCTTCAGCCTGAAACATCGGGTCGCCGCCGCTGAACGTCACATCGGCATAGGGGTCGGCCTTGATGATGCGCATGATATCGTCGGTACTGACCTCATGACCGTTACGGATGTCCCACGACTGCGGGTTATGACATCCCGGGCAGTGGTTCGGGCATCCGGCACAATAAATGGTCGTACGGAAACCGGGTCCGTCGACCATTGTATCTTCCACAATATCGAGAATACTTAGCATGATTTATCTTCATTGAGAATGGATCGTTACCTAACAATCCATTCTCAATTCTCCATTATCCGTTATTCAGATCTTTGTGCACATGAGTGACGCGGTCGTTCAGCTCGCACAGCTTGCCGTGGTTCCAGCGGTCGGTGGTGCCGACGAGGTAACCGGTGATGCGTTGCAGCTTGTCGATATTCGTGCTGCCACATTTCGGGCACACCTCCAACTTCGGGTCGGCATTCTCATATCCGCAGTCCATGCAGCGGTTACGGTTGTGGTTAACACTGCCATAGCCCATATTCAACTGGTCCATCATGTCGACCACACCCTTGATGACGTCAGGGTTGTGAGTGGCATCGCCATCAATCTCCACGTAGAAGATGTGGCCGCCACGCGTCATCTCATGGTAGGGAGCCTCGACCTCTGCCTTGTGGCGGGCCGAGCACTTATAGTACACGGGCACATGGTTGGAGTTGGTATAGTAGTCGCGGTCGGTAACGCCGGGGATAATGCCGAACTCCTTGCGGTCGACCTTCGTGAACTTACCAGCGAGACCTTCGGCCGGCGTGGCCAGCACGGAGTAGTTGTGCTGATATCGCTCACAGAAGTCATTGATGCGACTGCGCATATAACCCACTATCTTCAGTCCGAGTTCCTGAGACGCCTCGCTCTCGCCATGGTGCTTGCCGGTGAGGGCAACGAGACATTCTGCCAGTCCGATGAAGCCGATACCCAGGGTGCCCTGGTTGATGACACTCTCGATGGTGTCGGTAGGCCCGAGTTTCTCGGAGTTTATCCAGAGTGCATTCATCAGCAGCGGGAACTGCTTGGCATAGGCCGTCTTCTGGAAGTTGTAACGCTCGTCGAGCTGCTTAGCTGCTATCTCGAGGATGTTGTCGAGTTTGGCGAAGAAGGCTGCGATACGGTCGTCCTGGTTCTTGATGTTCATGCATTCGATGGCCAGCTTGACGATGTTGATGGTGGTGAACGAGAGGTTACCACGACCAATGGAAGTCTTCGGTCCGAAGCGGTTCTCGAAGACGCGTGTGCGGCATCCCATGGTAGCGACTTCGTGGAGGTAGCGCTTGGGGTCGTCGGCTTTCCATTCGTCGGTGCGGTTGAAGGTAGCGTCGAGGTTCAGGAAATTGGGGAAGAAACGGCGTGCCGACACTTTGCAGGCCAGCTCGTAGAGGTCGTAGTTCCGGTCTTCGGGAAGGTAGTTCACGCCCCGCTTCTTCTTCCATATCTGTATGGGGAAGATAGCCGTCTCGCCATTGCCCACGCCTTCATAGGTTGACTTCAGTATCTCTCGCATGATGCAGCGTCCCTCGGCCGAGGTATCGGTACCATAGTTGATGCTGGAGAATACTACTTGGTTTCCTCCGCGCGAGTGGATGGTATTCATATTGTGGATGAAGGCTTCCATGGCCTGGTGCACGCGTCCTACGGTCTGGTTGACGGCATGCTGGACGATACGCTCGTCTCCCTCTAACCAGTCGAGGGGTTTCTTCACGTAGTCTTCCAATTCGATATCGAAGAGGTAGGAATAGTCTTTCCCCGTGAATTTCGAAAGGGCTTTCAGTTCTTCTACGAAGCTCATGCGCACATAGGGAGCGAGATAGAAGTCGAAGGCAGGGATGGCCTGTCCGCCGTGCATCTCGTTCTGTGCCGTCTCCATAGAGATACATGCCAGCACCGATGCCGTCTCTATGCGCTTGGCGGGACGGCTGGAGCCATGACCGGCCACGAAGCCGCGCTCAAGGATATGGTCAAGCGGATGCTGCACGCAGGTAAGCGACTTGGTGGGGTAATAGTCCTTGTCGTGGATGTGGATATAGTTGTGCTGCACGGCATCACGCACATCCTCTGAGAGCAGGTAGTCGTCGACGAAGGGCTTGGTGCTCTCCGATGCGAACTTCATCATCATGCCCGCCGGTGTGTCGGCATTCATATTGGCATTCTCGCGGGTGATGTCGTTGTTCTTGATATTGATAATCTCAAGGAAGAGATCGCGGGTCTTGGCCTTACGGGCTATGGAGCGCTGATTACGATAAGTGATATATCGCTGCGCCACGTCCTTGCGACTCGACTTCATCAACTCCACCTCTACCATGTCCTGGATATCCTCGACGGTCATCTGAGGCTTGCCCCGGAAGGCGATATGGTCGGTGATTTGCTGTATCAACGCTTCGTCCTCACCTTTCTCGGTGTGGAGCATGGCCTTTCTGATGGCGGCCATAATCTTCTGTTCATTGAAGCCGACAATGCGTCCGTCGCGCTTCTTCACGGTTTGTATCATGGGTATATTGACGGGGTTTAAGTATTAAACAATAATCGTTTGCAAAGTTAATATATTTTTCCCAAAGTTATCCATTTTGGAAAACTTTTCTTATGTTAAAGTTTGTTACATCATTAAAAGACAATACTTTACAAACAGAAAACGGAAAACTTTTCTCTTTACATGGTTTCCCAAACCTGTCAACTTCGGCAACTTTCCCATCTCCTGTCGACATTATCTTTCCTATTTATCAGGAAAAAGACAAGGAAAAAGGGAAGGAGTTATTTCTTTTCTTTGGGAAACTTCTTCTGGAGCGTGAAATGGAAGCAAAGGCCTCCATGGAGTTGGTTATAGGCTGTGATGATGCCGCCATGAGTCTGTATGGCATTCTTCACGATGGCCAGTCCCAGTCCCGTGCCGCCCATCGTACGGCTACGTCCCTTGTCAATCCGATAGAAGCGTTCGAAGATGCGTTCCAGGTGTTGGGTAGGTACTCCGCTGCCGTTGTCGGCGAAGGTGAACTGCCAGTGGTCGCCCATGTTGCGGGCTTCCATCCTGATGGAGGTGCCTTCGCCGGAATAGGAGATGGCATTATCAATAAGGTTTCTGAAGATGCTGTAGAGCAGGGATGTATTTCCTTCGACTTTGATATTCTCGGGCAGGCAGTTTTCCAGGGTCATGTGTTTGTTGCGCAGGGGTATCGCTGTCTCCTCCACGATGTCGGCAACCAGCTGCGTCAGGTCTACGAGACGTATGTCAAGGACGTCGGTGGCATAGTCCATGCGGTTAAGGATGGAGATGTCCTGCAGCAGCGACGTAAGACGCTGGGCTTGCGCATGGCTGCGTTCGATGAACTGCCGTTGGGTGGCAGCATCGAGGTCAGGGTTGTCGAGCAGGGTCTCTGTAAAGCCGAGGATTGACGCTACGGGTGTTTTCAGTTCGTGTGCGATGTTCTGCGTCATCTCACGGCGTGTGTCGTTCTGTTTAGCGGCCTGTTCACGGCTGATGCGGTTGTCCACACGACGGGCATAATGGTGCAGCAGGAGCCCCAACACCAGTGCCACAGCGAGCGAGAACCACAACAGATGCCAGTCGAGCGGAGAGTCCAAGGGGTTGACGCCTTGCCGGTCGTAGTCTTCGAAGATGATGAATACAGCCGAATAGGCGATGACGATAATCATCACGGTGAGGAACATTTTCCGTCCCTCTGTCATTCCCTTGAAGCATTTCAATCGTTTCATTCCCCTTTATTCTCGAAATAATAGCCGTAGCCGAGGCGTGTGACGATGCTTGCGGCATAAGCTCCGAGTTTTTTCCTCAGGCGGGTGATGTTGACGTCTACCGTCCGGCCGGTGACAATCACATCGCTGGGCCATGCCAGCTCAAGCAGTTCCTGACGTGAGAAGACGTGTCCCTGGTGTGCCAGCAGGAGGTGCAGCAGTTCATATTCCGTCTTGGTCAGCGACACTTCCTCACCGTCGATGGTCACTTGCTTCCGGTCGATGAACAGCCGCAGTCCGCGATACGAAAGTTCCTGCACTGCCGGCTGTCCCGTGCGGTTCAGGACGGCTTTTACGCGAGCCACCACCTCTCTTATGGAGAAGGGTTTGGCGATGTAGTCGTCGGCACCGATGTCAAAGCCCTCGAGCTTATCGGTTTCGGCATCGCGAGCAGTCAGGAAGATAATGGGCAGGTGGGCTGTAGTCGGGTCGTTCTTCACCCGTCGTGCCAGGTCGAAGCCCGACAATCCCGGCATCATCACGTCGAGCAGTAACACGTCGGGCTGACAGGCTGAGAGCTCATTGAGTGCTGACTCTGCCGAATGGGCCACTATCGTGCCGAAGCCTGCTGCCTCGAGGTTGAAGCGCAGGATTTCGCACAGATCGGGTTCGTCGTCAACTATCAGGATTTGTTTCTTCATATCTTTGGCAAAATTACGAAAAATCAAGTAGAGGACAAAACAAAATGTGGATTATTTATGGACGAAAGTGCGCAGTATTGCCCTATAGACAATGCTGCGCAAGCCACTGACGAGGTTGGTCAGTCGTCAATTCTCTTCACGTTGAACTTGCTGTCGAACCTCACTTCGATTCTTATCGACAGGTCTACTTCATATCCCCTGCCGTCACGCTCTATCTGTACGATTGCGGCATTCGGATAGTTTTTCTTGACGTAGTCGGCGATGGGTTGCGGTACGACGGTCGCCGGCACGGCGGCAGGCTTGCTGTCGACTTCTGTCCACTCTCCCTTGCTGTCGAAATCCAGCTTGGTACCGTCAGCAAGGATAACATCGTATGTCGTGCGGAGCCCTTCGCTATCTTTCCTGATGAGCGAGATGCGCTGCGAGTCGAAATGGTCTTTGAGGAAGGTCTGCGCTGCCACAGGGAGTTCTTTGAACTTGATATTCTTCTCACGTCCGTCGCAGGCTACCGAGGAGAGGAAGAACAGCGCCATCAAAACAAAATACTTCATTGTCTTCATAATTGTAAAGTTTAGAATAGTTTATCTCTCAAAATATAGATACAAAGATATGGAATATCGTCTGGGCACACAAATGATAAGCATTACATTGTTGTTACATTTGCCGCCTACTTGCCCAGACGGGCCTCAACGACATTGACGACATAGTCGCCGAGTTTCTCACACTCGTTGATGAAGTCTACGAACATGGTTCCGACGGCATAGTCGAACTGTCGCTCGTTGGCCATGAGGATGTTGTCGTCTTTCAGCTGTGCCCGCAGCGTATTGATTTGCTCCTCAATGCGGTAGGTGGCATCAGCATTGTTCTCGCTATTGCGACCGCCGACTACGGTATTCATCTGTTGGAGGGCATCAGCGGCAAGGGCCGTCATGGCATACAGCTGCGTGTACTGCTCACAGGAGAAGTCCTTTCCCGACCACTGCCGGCGGTTCAGGATTCGTGCCAGGTTGAAGCAGGCATCACCGATGCTCTCCATCTCGCCGACAAGTCGCATCATCTGTCTCACCTTCAGCTTCGTCTCGTCGGAGAGATGGTTATTGCTTACTTTCTCCAGGAACGAGGCTATCTCGAGTTCCGTACGGTCGGTCAGGGCCTCTTGATGTTCTATCTGCCTGAAGAGTTCTTCGAATGCTTTATCGTTGTGCTCGTCGAGGAGGTGGCAGACCATCTCGAACATCCTGCCGAGGCGCTGTCCGAACTGGATGGTTTCTTTCTGTGCCTGCATGACCGATATTTCAGGGGTCTGGACGAGGTTGGCCTGGATATACTGCAGGCGGAACTGCTCCAGCTCGGGTTGCGGCTTCTCGGGAAGTATCCAGCACACCAGACGCTCCAGCTGGGGTATGAACCAGATGAGGATGCCGGTGTTGATGACGTTGAAGCAGGTGTGGAACATGGCGAGCACTACGGGGAGCCGCGCCGTCTGTCCTGCCATCGTCGTGTCGTAGCCAACGATGCGGCATACCATGTCGACAAAGGGATAGAACACGCAGAGCACCCATATCACGCCAACGACATTGAACACCAGATGAGCCAGGGCTGCCCGGCGTGCCTGGGTGTTGGCACCGAGGGCGGCAAGGTTGGCTGTTGCCGTGGTACCGATATTTTCGCCCATGACGAGGGCTATTCCCAAATAGATGGGGAGCACGCCGGTGGAACAGAGCAGGATGGTGATTGCCATCACGGCGGCCGATGACTGCACGATGCAGGTGATGATGGTGCCGATGCCCAGGAAGGCAAGGATGGTCCAGTAGCTGTTCGTGTCGAAGGATGCGAAGAAGCCGACGACGGCCTCGTTGTGCTCGAGGTCCATTTCCTTTCCCGACGTGCTCAGCATGACCAGCGAGAGGAACATGAAGGCTACACCGAAGAGGAAGTCGCCCACGAAGCGGTGGCGGTGTTTGTAGATGAGGATCATTCCTACCAGGAAGGCGGGATAGACCACGTTCGTCAGGTCGACGCTGTATCCGAGCGACATGATCCATGCCGTGAGTGTGGTACCGATGTTGGCTCCCATGATGACCGAGATGGCCTGGGCAAGGGTGAGCAGGCCTGCCGAGACGAAGGAGACGGTCATCACCGTGGTGGCCGACGACGACTGCACGGCACAGGTCACGAGCGTACCGGTGAGCATGCCGGTCAGCCGGTTGGTCGTCATGCGACCGAGGATATGACGTAACTGCGGGCCTGCCATCTTCTGAAGAGCGTCACTCATCATGCGCATGCCATAGATAAGGAGGGCCAGCGCACCCAGCAGGCGGAGGGAAATCATAAGATAATCGGGAGTTTGTTCCATTGCTTCTCTTTTTTTTGCAAAGGTACGCCGATTATGCTTTCATGGCAAACAAAAATAATTACAATGCGGTTACAGCCTCTGATTGTAACCGCATTGTAATAGCTACCCTGCGAAAAAGGGCTTGGAAAGGGGCTATCCCAGTCGTGCCTCGACGACGTTCACCACGTAGTCACCGAGTTTCTCGCATTCGTTAAGCAAGTCGGTATAGGTGGTGCCGATGGTATAGCTGTACTGATGGGCATTCACATCGTCGAGGTTGCGGCTCTTCAGTTCGGCACGGAGGGCATTGATGGCAAGCTCGATATCCTGTGTGCGGTTCAGGCTGAACTCCTCACGCGGGCCGGTCATCGTAATGTTCATCTGCGTAAGACTGTCGTCGCACAGCTGCATGAGCTGTTCCAGATGGTCGTACTGCGCAGGGGTGAAGTCCTCTATGCCTTCCTGTTTGCGGTTCAGCGTACGCGCCATGTTGTAGCAGGCATCGCCGATACTCTCCAGCTCGCTGATCTCTCGCAGCATGCGGCGTATCTTCATCTTCGACTCATCGGAGAGGTGGGCATCGCTGACCTGTTCGAGGTAGTGTCCGATTTCGAACTCCATGTTGTCGCTGATGCCTTCGTATTTCTCTATGCGCGAGAAGAGCTTGACGAAGTCCTCGCCCGGCTTCATGTGGAGCAGTTCCCTGACCATGCCGAACATGCGCTGGGTGCGCTTGCCGAAGAGTCCGATCTCTTTCTGTGCCTGCAGCAGCGAGATTTCCGGCGTTTCCATCAGACCGCCGTTGATATAGCGCAGGCGGGTGGGTTCCTCGTCGTCTTCGCCATTCTGCGGCTTCGACTTGATGACACGGCAGACGAGGCGTTCTATCTGCGGGATGAACCAGATGAGGATGCCGGTGTTGATGACATTGAAGCAGGTGTGGAAGGTGGCCAGCACCATCGAGAGGTTGTCGCCGGCTATCCAGCAGACCATATTCACGAAAGGCCGGAAGATCAGCAGCACCCAGAACACGCCGAAGAGGTTGAAGAACATATGGGCAAAGGCAGCCCGTCGTGCCTGTGTGCCTGCTGAGTAGGCCACGATGTTCGAGGTGACGGTGGTACCGATATTCTCACCCATCACCAGTGCGATGCCTTGATAGATGGGCAGAGCGCCACTGGAACAGAGCAACATGGTGATGGCCATGACGGCTGCCGACGACTGTACGCACATGGTGAGGATGCCGCCGATGAGCAGGAAGAGGATTGTCGTGCGGAAGCTTTCCGGGTCGAAACTGGAGAAGAAGTTGACAACGGCTTCGTTCTGGTCCAGGTGCATGTCGGCTCCTGTCTGCCGCAGCGTACCCAGGCCGAGGAGCAGGAAGCTGAGTCCGAAGATGAAGTCGCCGGCGTTCTTCCCTTTCTGCCGGTATATCAGGATGAGGGCCACGAGGAACGCGGGCCACACGAAATCGGTGATATTGAATGTGGAGCCGGCCCAGATAATCCAAGCCGTCAGTGTCGTTCCGATATTCGCACCCATAATGATGGAGATGGCCTGGGCCAGGGTGAGCAGACCGGCAGAGACAAACGACACGGTCATCACCGTCGTTGCCGTCGACGACTGCACAGCTGCCGTCACGCCAATACCGGTGAGCATGCCGGTGAAGCGGTTGGTGGTCATACGGCCAAGAACATGGCGCAGCTGCGGGCCTGCCATCTTCTGGAGTGTCTCACTCATCAGTTTCATGCCAAACATGAGCAAGGCCAAGGAGCCCAGAAGGCGCATGGCGAATATCAGCAATTCATGATTTGATTCCATAAAAAATAATGTGTAACTTTACTTCTGCAAAGTTACACATTATCTTTCTACTGGCTGTTACAATCCTGTTACAATCCTGTTACAATTAACTATTACTTACGACGTTTCTTGGCTTTCTTGGCGGGCTTCTCGGCTGCCAGCTCGTCGGTGAAGGAGTAAGGAGCGGCCTCGGGTGCGGTGCCACGCTCGGTGTTGGGCTTATCGGACATCACATAGTCGATGGTGCCGCCCTTCAGCAGGTCGTCGTGCGTCAGGTAGTTCTTGTCATAGGGAAGGCCGTTGAGACGCATCGACTCCACATAGCGGTTCTTGCGCTCCTGGTTCTGGGCATTGATGGTTACGGTCTGACCGTTCTCCAGATGGAGCTTCACCTGGTCGAAGTAGGGCGTGCCGAGCACATACTGGCCGCTGCCCGGGCAGACGGGATAGAAGCCCATGGCCGAGAACACATACCAGGCTGATGTCTGGCCGTTGTCCTCATCGCCACAGTAGCCGTCGGCATTGGCTGAATAGAGTTTGTCCATGGTCTCGCGGATCCAGTACTGCGACTTCCAGGGCTGGCCGGAGAAGCCATACATATAGAGCATGTGCTGGATGGGCTGGTTGCCGTGGGCATAGTTACCCATGTTCATAATCTGCATCTCACGGATCTCGTGGATGACACCGCCATAGTAGCTGTCGTCAAACACGGGGGGTACGACGAACACGGAGTCCATCATCTGGTTGAAGGCGTCACGGCCGCCCATCAGGTTGATGAGGCCCTTCGGGTCGTGGAAGACACTCCACGTATAGTGCCAGGCATTACCTTCGGTGAAGGCGTCGCCCCACTTATAGGGTGAGAAGGGACGCTGGAAGGTACCGTCCTGATTGCGTCCGCACATGAGTTTAAACTCGGGATCGAACACATTCTTGTAGTTCAGGGCATGCTGCTTGAAAGGTGCCAGTTCCTGCTCGCTCTTGCCGAGGGCACGGCCGAACTGGTAGATGCACCAGTCGTCGTAGGCATACTCGAGTGTACGGGCCACATTCTCGTTGATCTTCACATCGTAGGGCACATAGCCGAGCTTGTTGTAGTACTCCCATCCCAGGCGGCCGGTCGACGATACCTGCGGATGGACGGCATTGGCGCCATGGACGACGGCCTCCCAGAGCTTCTCGGCATCATAGCCGCGGATACCCTTCAGATAGGCATCGGCAACGACCGATGCGGAGTTGTTGCCCACCATGCAGCCACGATGGCCGGGGCTGGCCCATTCGGGCAGGAAGCCACTCTCAAGGTAGTCGTTGACAAGTCCGGCCTGCATCTTCTGCGCCATCGAGGGATAGACCAGGTTGACGAAGGGGAACAGGCAGCGGAAGGTGTCCCAGAAGCCGGTGTCGGTGAACATATAGCCGGGCAGCACCTCGCCATTGAAGGGGCTGTAGTGCAGGGGCTGTCCATCCTTGCCATACTCGAAGAAGCTGCGGGGGAAGAGCACCGAGCGATAGAAGCAGGAGTAGAACGTGCGCAGGTGGTCGATGTCCTGGTCGTTGACCTCTATACGTCCCAACACCTCGTTCCAGCGGTTATAGGCTGTCTGGCATACCTTGTCGAAGTTACCGCCGGCAACAGCGACCTCATTCAGGTTCTGCTCGGCCTGTTCGGCACTGATGAACGACGAGGCCACACAGACATTCACCTGCTCGCCACGCTTCATCGCATCAAATTCTACGATGACGCCGGCATGGCCGCTTTCCAGCTCAAGGCCGCCCTTCACATTAATCTCCTTGTAGCTGTCGCCACGGCGTTCGCCCTTCACGTCGACAACCTGACAATTCTTGAAGGGATGGTCGAAGACGAGCACGAAGTAGTTCTTGAAGTTCTCGGGCACACCGCCGCTGTTGCGGGTGGTATAGCCGATAATCTTCCGCTCGGAGGGGATGACCTTCACGTAGGAGCCGCGGTCGAGGGCATCGACGATGAAGCTGGCCTCCTGAGTCTCGGGGTAGGTCACGCGCACCATGGCGGCACGCTCGGTCGGCGTAATCTCCGTCGTCACGTCGTAGTCGGCCAGATATACGCTGTAGTAATAGGGCTTGGCCACCTCGGCCTTGTGAGAGAACCACGAGGCACGGCGGTCCTGATGGAATTCGGGCTTTCCGGTCTCTGGCATGAAGGCGAACTGGCCGTAGTCGTTGATCCACGGCGAGGGCTGGTGGGTCTGCTTGAAACCGCGCAGATTGTCCTCGGTGTAGACGTAAGCCCATCCGTCGCCCATGCGCCCGGTCTGAGGCATCCAGAAGTTCATGCCCCACGGCAGTGCGATGGCCGGATAGGTGTTACCTGTTGACAGCGAGCCCTTCGACATCGTTCCCACCAGGGTGTTCACATAGTCCACAGGGGCCTGTTTCTTGACGGTTGCCGAGGCCTGCATTGCCAGGCCCAGCAAAAGGAGAGAAAGAGTTGTTCTGAAAAGTTTCATATTCATCCTGATTAATTATTCTGTATTTCCATGCAAATTTAACGAAAAAACGGCGCACCACCAAATATCAACGCAGAATATAACATTTTTTTATTGGTGCCAGGTGAAAAACAAGCCCCGATGGCGACGAGGCCTTTGCTGACGCCCAGCAACGGATCGGGTGGACATGCATGCTGCTGATAGCAGGCAACGGCATGTGGCTTTACGGCCGACGTGGCCGCCAACCGACAGGCATGTAGCTGACGATAGTAAGCATCGTGATGGCAAAATCGGCGAATTTGCTGACCAAAATCGGCGAATTTGCTGACCAAAATCGGCGAATTTGGTCACCAAAATGGGCGATTTTGCTGTCGCGTTTCTTAGGAAGGTGGGACTGAAGGCTATGGCTCTTGCGGCAGGTTTGACGTATCGGGGACAAAGAAAAGTGGTACTGACCCGTGCTGTCGGGTCAGTACCACAATGAATAGGATGATTATTCCGTCAGGACGATTACCACTGGATGGCCTGGTCTTCGTCGGGAATCTGCGTGTTGATCTGACGCTCCATGGTCAGCGAGCCGCTTACCCTGTAGGTACGGGGTTTGCCCTCGATGGCGGTGTAGTCGTCGAACTTATAGTCGATGCCGCTGATGGTGAGGTAGCGGTGGACCAGATACGGCTGCACGTCGTCCTGCTGTTCGCTGATGAGGAACTGTGCCGGCTTGGAGGTGTCGGTGGTGAAATGCAGATCGGGGTTCTCTGCCCAGAGGTGTACCTCGCCTGCGTTCGGATTGGTTTCGGTAGGCTCGAAGCGTGCGAACACCTTGTAGAGGTGGCGGTCGTTGCGCAACTCGTCGATATTGTTACCGGCGTAGAAGAACACGGTGTTCTCGTCGACGACATAGGCGCGTGAGGTCAGACCACCGGGGTTCACCGTTGTTCCTTCGAGTGCCATCTGCTGCGTGGTTGCCGAATACTCTCCGGAGTATTTGTTGAACGGATAGATACGCAGGAGGGCCTTGGCATAGTGCTTACGCGGGTGGGCACGATAGCCATAGGCGCCATTGTTGTCTACGATGGTGAGGGGGAGGATCCACTTCTCGGCAAGGTCGAGGCCGTTGAGGTCGAACTTCAGCTTGAGCAGGGCCTTGCTCTCACCTTCCTTGATCTCGATGGTCTCGGGATAGGTGCAGAAAGCCTGTCCGCTGGCGTTCTTGTAGTCGGCCAGGTTCTTGTAGTAGATTTCCTCACTGTGCTGGAAGCGCTCGTAGTTCAGGATGTTCAGCGTATCGGAGATGCCGATGTGCACGTTGAGGTTTGCATCGCTGTTGGTTGTTCCGCTGACGAGTACGGGCAGCAGATAGTCGGTGACACCGAGTCCGCCGTTGGCATCAGAGGAATAGAGCGGTGAGCCGTCTTCGGCCTTACGTGTGAAGGGCACGTAGATGGGCGATACGCCATTGGCATCGAGAGGAGCCTTGAAGCTGATATAATGAGCGTACTGCTCTTCTTTCCATTCGTCGTTGCAGGAAGTAGTGATGGTCAGTACCGCTACTGCTGCCAGCGAAGCCAATATTATTGATATCTTTTTCATATTGCTATTCGTATTAAAAGATTAGTCATTGTAGGTCCAACCCGGGTTCTGAGTCAAGTGCTTGTTACGCTTGAGCTCTGAGTGAGAGATGGGCCAGAAGTACATCTTGTCAGCGAAGACGGTGCGGAGCTTGGTGCAGGG
>CAMNII010000011.1 GCA_946540435.1 uncultured Prevotella sp. | reverse complement strand
CCATGACCAAGGCTCTGAACGACTTCGCTCCCATCCAGAGCGGTATCATGACCACCGTTCACGCTTACACTGGCGACCAGATGATTCTCGACGGTCCTCAGCGCAAGGGTGATGTACAGCGTGCCCGTGCCGGTGCCCAGAACATCGTTCCTAACTCAACAGGTGCTGCCAAGGCTATCGGTCTCGTTATCCCCGAGCTCAACGGCAAGCTCATCGGTGCTGCCCAGCGCGTTCCCACTCCCACCGGTTCTACCACCATCCTGCACGCTGTCGTGAAGGGCGAAGTGACCGTTGAGGATATCAACGCCGCTATGAAGGCTGCTCAGAACGAGTCGTTCGGTTACACCGAGGAGAAGCTCGTCTCCAGCGATATTATCGGTATGAAGTTCGGTTCGCTGTTCGATGCCAACCAGACCATGGTCAGCAAGATCGGTGACGGCAACTCGCTCGTTCAGGTTGTTGCCTGGTACGACAATGAGAACTCTTACACTTCTCAGATGGTCCGCACCATCAAGTACCTCGCCGAGCTGAAATAATCATCGCGAAGCAAGTAATACCAAGGCGTCTCAAGGAAAGCAGGTCTTTCCTTGAGACGCTTTTCTTTATTCATTTGCCGGAGGAATAGGGCAGGAGAGGGCCTTTGTCCGCAAAAAGGAAAATGCCGGCATGCCATGGCGTATGGTGCGGCGGGGGCGGTCGGCTGCGAACACGCAGTGGCCCCATGACAGGCCTCGGCATCTACCTGACGAAGATATGAAACTGGCAATGGTTAGCTTCGTGAAAGCAAAATCGGCGAATTTGCTGACCAAAATCGGCGAATTTGCTGACCAAAATCGGCGAATTTGCTTTCGCGATGCTTACCTTCGGTCTGTCCGTTCTTGCAGACCGTCACTAAGTATTAACACCCTCCGTAGACAACAGCATCAGCCCTGTGTGGATGCCAAGGCTGATGCTGTGATGATGTTCTGTCAGGGTCCTGACAGCCCATTATGTCCTGTCGGCCACGTATTCCGGCAGGTGGAACTCGTAGGTCTTGTCGAAGAACTGCCTGACGGGGTTGATTTCGAGGAAGGTGGTTCCGGCGTTCTTTCCGAGGTTTCCGCTGAGGTAGGCTATGCGGTCGTTGATGTTGATATAGCCTTTCTGGCGGAGCATGCGGATGGCAGCCGTGAACATGTATTCCGGCGAGACGTGCTTACGCTGCGAGATGGGTATCACGCCATAGGAGAGGTTCAGCAGACGCTGCGTCTTCTCTACATAGCAGATGGCGAGGATGGGTGAAGGTCCTCGGAACGCAGCCAGATGGCGTACGGTCTCGCCCGACAGTGTGTCGGCGATGATGCCGGCGGCACCAAGCCGTCGCGTGGCGTCGATGGCGGCATGGGCGAGGAATTCTTTCTGCGTGCAGTTGGGTCGCAGCGGTATCTCGAAGTCGTGCAGGGCCAGCCGGTCTTTCTCGGCCTGCTCGGCAATGGCCGCCATGGTCTCCACGGCTTCTATGGGATATTTGCCCGATGCTGTCTCGCCCGAGAGCATCAAGGCGTCGGTGTTGGAGTAGATGGCGTTGGCGATGTCGGTGACCTCGGCACGTGTGGGTCGTGGGCTGTTGATCATGGAGTGGAGCATCTGCGTGGCTACGATGACGGGTTTTTTCTTCTCCACGCACTTCCTGATAATCTCGCGCTGGATGCCGGGAATGCGCTCCAGGGGCACTTCTATGCCCAGGTCGCCGCGGGCTATCATGATGCCGTATGAGGCATCGATGATTTCGTCGATATTGTCGACACCTTCCTGGTTCTCAATCTTCGAGATGATTTTGATGTCGGAGTGGTGTTCGTCGAGTATTTGCTGTACCGCCCTCACGTCGTCGGCATTGCGCACGAAGGAGTGGGCGATGAAGTCGATGTCGTGTTCGATGGCGAAAAGGATGTTGTTGCGGTCTTTCTCCGTCACCGAAGGCAGCTGGATATGTTCGCCGGGGATGTTGACGGTCTTGCGCGAGCCGAGTGTGCCGTCGTTCAATACCTGCGCGACCAGCATGGGCCCTGTGTTCTCGATGACGGTCATGGCCAGTTCGCCGTCGTCGATGAGGATCTGGTCGCCCACGTGAACGTCTTGCGTGATGTCGCGATAGGTCAGGTTGATGATGTCGTGGGTGGTCTCCATCTCGGGGCGCCCGAAGATCTTCACCACATCGCCCGTTTTATATGCAATGGGCTCGCTGACTACGGTCGTACGTATCTCCGGCCCCTTGGTGTCGATCATCAGGGCAATGAGTTGTGACGTCTCGCGTACATTATTTATTACTTTGCACATGCCCTCCGGGGTGGCGTGTGCCGTGTTCATGCGGACCACATTCATTCCTGCGAAGAACAACCGGCGCAGGAACTCTTGGTCGCACCGATAGTCGCTGATGGTGCAAACGATTTTTGTCTTCTTCATGGTGGTTATTTCTTATATCCGACGGGGTTGTTGAGCATGAGTACCTCACTATCACTGAGTTTAAGTTCCTTGGCCAGTTCCGCTTTGTCCATGGTGGCGCGAGGGACGGTGGCCAGTCCGAGAGCCGTGCAGGCCAGACAGATGTTCTCGGAAACGTAGCCGGCATCCATCGCTCCCAGTTCGCTGTGGTTGCGCACCTTGCTGATGTCACTCACCAGCACCAGGCTGACGGGGGCTGTGGCGGCAAAATTCTGGAAACCGGCAACCTGCTTTCGCAAATCCTTGTCCGAGACCTTTGTCAGTGCATGTGCTGCGGCATCGTATTTCCAAGCACCGTCCTGCCGGCACACATAGACGGTGATATCCTGTGCGTTGATGGCCGAAGGCGCCGTAATCCGTCCCTGCCCGGGGCGATTGATGCCGCATGCAGCCCAGAGCAGGTTCGACAACGTGCGTTCGGGGATTTCCCTGTCAGAATACTCGCGCACCGATTCCCGGCGGTCGAGAGCCTGGAACAGCGTCATCTTCGCTTTCTTGTCGGGTTTAGGCAAGGGTTGTACTTCCTGGGCAGCCGCTACCATGACCATGCACAGCATAGCGGTCGTAATAATCGTTCTTCTCATATACATAAATGATTCATTGATGACTGCAAATATAACAAATAATAGCCAAACAGACAAAGAAAAAGCGAAAAATGATGAAAAAATTTGGATTATTCCGCGTTTCTGTGTATATTTGCATGGACTTTACAAATAATCAACTAACCCAAATATTTGAAATTATGGCTTATAAGATTGTAGACGTCGAAGGAATCGGCGAAGTGTATGCAAAAAAGCTCATCGAAGCAGGTATTGAAACCGTTGACGCACTGCTCGAACAGTGTGCGAAACCCGCTGGCCGCAAGGCGTTGGCAGAGAAGGCCGACATCTCGCCCAAGCTCATCCTCACATGGACCAACCATGCCGACCTCATGCGTATCAACGGCATAGGCCCCCAGTTCTCGGAATTGCTCGAAGCTGCCGGAGTAGACACCGTGAAGGAACTCAAACACCGCAAGGCAGAGAACCTGCAGCCCAAACTCGAGGAGGTGAATGCCGAGAAACACCTCGTCGGTCGTGTGCCCGCACTCGTTGAGGTGGAGAAGATGATCGCCCAGGCCAACGAGCTGCCTGCTGTCGTGGAGTACTAACCAGCGTTCCCCCCAGGAACCCCATACTACGTGCCAATGAAGAAACTCCTTACCGCCGTCATCGTGGTGGCCATCATCGTGGCGATGGCATGCACATGTCCAGACAAGGATGCCCATCAGGCCGCAGTGAAGAAAGAAGTGAAGACGGCAATCACAGACGAGATGGGCAAGGTGGCCGGCAGCACGATCACCTTCTATGCCTCACTCGTCACCAACCTCGCTGCCAACCTCGCTGTCGACAAGATGGTCGATGTCAAGAACTATGGCATCCTCTCTGTCGGCACCGTCACCTGGGGCAACGATACTCATGTGGTTTCTGTCGGAGCCTTCGGCCACGTCTTCCCCGTAGGTCATGAGTTCATGGAAAAGAAACTGGAAGAATACCTACAAGAGAAGATCCCCGTGCTTTAGCAGTAGTTTTTATGACTAATTATTTACAAGGCTGTCAGGAACACCCCTCCTTGACAGCCTTTTTTGACATCAGACAATCCGAAAATGTAAGCCGCAGCGAATGAAACAATTCATTGCATCCCACATTTTCTGCCAAAAAAAGCAAAAAAATTTTGTGTTCCCGTAAAAAAGATGTATATTTGCAGGCACTTTTAAAGCATGACAGGTAAAAAAATACAACAATTTAACCTATAATATAAAAATGACAAAAGCAGATATCATCAACGAGATCGCCATCTCTACAGGCCTGCAGAGAAAGGACGTAAGCGTTGTCGTAGAAAGTTTTATGACTCACATCAAATCAGCACTGCTCGACAAGCAGGAAAATGTGTATCTTCGTGGCTTTGGAAGCTTCAACATCAAGCACAGAAGAGCCAAGACAGCCCGCAATATCAAGGCCAATACCACCCTGCAGATTGATGCACACAATATCCCCAGCTTCAAACCCGCCAAGAGCTTCATCGAGAAGATGAAGAACGGCGAGCACGAAATCATCGCCGAGGAGAAGGAAGAGGCTTAAGAGACTCACCCGGCAATCTCCGGGTCAGCTGACATCGCAAGCACGAACAAAATTAAATAATCATTATCATATCATTAACAATCATTATTATGCCAAACGGTAAGAAAAAGAAGGGCCACAAGATGGCAACCCACAAGCGCAAGAAGAGACTGCGTAAGAACAGACACAAGAGCAAGTAAAACAGCTCACAGCATTTATTGGGTGATGGAAGGAAACGAAAGAAAACAGAAACCATCACCCATTTTGCATGAAAAAACAGACTATACGTCTGACACTCTCATCACTGCACTGTCCACTGGAGAGCAGTGGGCCGGCAGTCAAACAATCACTTCAAGAATGGTAAAGAAATGACAAACGAAGTAGTAATTGATGTCCAACAGAAAGACATTTCCATCGCACTCCTCGAAGACAAAAAGCTCGTGGAGTATCAAAAAGAGCCGATAGGGGAGTCGTTTGCTGTAGGAAACATCTACATCGCCAAGGTAAAGAAACTGCTACCCGGTCTCAATGCCTGCTTTGTAGATGTCGGTTATGAGCGCGAGGCATTTCTGCACTATCTTGACTTAGGCGGACAATTCAACTCCTTCGCCAAATACCTCAAGCAGGTACAGAGCGACCGCAAAAAACTCTATCCCTTTGCCAAGGCAAACCGACAGCCTGAACTCACTAAAGACGGAAGCATTCAGACAACGCTCGCACAGGGGCAGGAAGTGCTGGTGCAAATCGTCAAGGAACCCATTTCAACAAAGGGACCACGGCTGACAGGCGAAATATCCTTCGCCGGCAGATACCTCGTACTCGTGCCCTTTGGCGACAAAGTGTCGGTATCGTCGAAAATCAAAAGCGGAGAAGAGCGGGCAAGACTGAAACAACTGATTCACAGCATCAAACCGAAAAACTGCGGCGTTATCGTCAGGACCGTCGCCGAAGGCAAACGCGTAGCTGACCTTGATGCCGAACTCAAAGTGCTGAACAAGCGTTGGGAAGACGCCATCACCAAAATCCAGAAGACGCAGCAGCGTCCGCAACTGGTTTACGAAGAGACAGGAAGAGCCATCGCCCTGTTGCGCGACCTCTTCAATCCCAGTTTCACCAGTATCCATGTCAACAGCGAGGAGACCTATGACGAAGTGAGAAACTATCTCACGCTCATCGCACCCGAAAAGGCCGACATCGTCAAACTCTACACTGGCAAGCTTCCCATCTTCGACAACTTTGACGTTACCAAGCAAATAAAATCCGGATTCGGACGTATCGTCAACTACAAACACGGGGCGTATCTCATCATCGAGCATACCGAGGCCCTGCATGTGGTGGATGTGAACAGTGGCAACCGCACCCGCAACAATAACGGACAGGAAGCAAATGCCCTAGAAGTAAACCTCGGAGCTGCCGACGAGCTGGCACGCCAGTTACGACTCCGGGATATGGGAGGCATCATCGTGGTAGACTTCATCGACATGAACCTGGCCGAAGACCGGCAGAAACTCTATGAGCGGATGTGTGAGAACATGAAGCAGGACCGTGCACGCCACAATATCCTCCCGCTCTCGAAGTTCGGACTGATGCAGATCACCCGTCAGCGCGTCAGGCCAGCCATGGATGTACAAGTTGAAGAAGAGTGCCCCACCTGCTTTGGCAGCGGTAAAATCAAGTCGAGTATCCTTTTCACCGACCAGCTGGAAGGTAAGATCGACCGCTTAGTGAACAAGATAGGAATTAAGAAATTCTCGCTACACGTCCATCCCTACGTAGCAGCCTACATCAATCAAGGCGTTTTCTCGCTGAAACGACGTTGGCAGCTGAAGTACGGCATGGGCCTCAGAATTATTCCCTCACAGAAGATGGCGTTTCTGCAGTATGAATTCTATGACTCCAAGAAACAGTTCATCGACATGAAAGAGGAAATAGAAACCAAATGACAGCCGGCATGCATGGCCATCGGGAAATAGTTCCGTCCAAGGCTGCTGACTGACACAAGAAAGGAAAAGCCACGACGCTGCGCTGCAGGTAGTGGCTTTTCCTTTCTCGTATCTTGACGTCAGACAATCTCCGCTTTTGCCGTTTAGTTCTCTCAGCTCCTGCCGTTAGGTGTCTTTCTCAATTCAATAAATACGGAGGTCGCTGATAATCTGCGCACCAACCGACTGGTTAAGACGTACAATCAGGTCGCTACGCATCATGTTCAGGTCCTGGCGCAGGGCAGGACGGGAAATCTTGACGAACAGTGTCTGGTTGCGGATGAACTTCTCCTCTGTGAAGCGGGCAGCCAGCGAACCGGCCACCTCCTCCCAGTTGTCAATCAGGCGCTTCTGTAGCAGAGGCGTCTCCAGACCTTCCCTCCTTAGGTATTGCCACAGCACATCACCTAAGGTCCGAACCTGCCGCCTAAACATGCGTGCCCTCCTCCCAAGGGCTCACCTCTCCGGCCTTTACGGCAAAGAGGCGATAGTCGAAATTCCCATATTTCAGGATGCGGTCAAGATGTTCACGGTTGGTATCGGTAATGAAAATCTGTCCGAACTGCGGTCCCGAGACCAGTGAAATAATCTGTTCCACACGCTGTGCGTCAAGCTTGTCGAAGATGTCGTCGAGCAGCAGCAGGGGCGTCGTCGTAGAGGCGGTGCGCCGCAGGAAGTCAAATTGTGCCAGCTTCAGTGCCAGCGTATATGTCTTGTTCTGACCTTGGCTGCCCTCGCGCCGGATGGGGTAGCCGCCGAGCAGCATCTCGAGATCATCGCGATGGATGCCATGGAGCGAGTAGCCGACGGCCCTGTCCTTGGCTCTGTCACGCCGGATGACGTCGAGCAAAGGTCCTCGCTGGCAGTGCGACGTGTAACCGAGCGCCACCGTCTCCTTGTTGCCGGAGATACTGCTGTAGATTTCCTGAAATACCGGGATGAACTCTTCGATGAAGGCGTTGCGCTTGTGGTACAGCGCTTCGCCATGCTGAGCCATCTCCTGTTCCCATATGTCCATGAGCATTGGGTCGGGCTCTTCATCCATCTTCAGCAGCGCATTACGTTGTTGGAGTGCTTTGTTATAGGCATTGAGCGAGTCGATATAAGTTGTGTCGAACTGAGCGATGACGACATCCATCAGTCGTCTCCGCTCCTCACTCCCCCCTTCAATAAGGAGCGTGTCGGACGGTGAGACGAAGATGAGCGGAATGAGGCCGATATGCTGGGACAGACGCTTGTATTCTTTCTTGTTGCGTTTGAAATGCTTCTTGGTACCCCGCTTCATTCCGCAGTATACCCACTCCTCGTCGCCATGGTCATGCCTGTAACAGGCATCGAGCACAAAGAAGTCGCTGTCGTGGTTCAGCACCTGAGAGTCAATGGGGTTGAAGGCGCTGCGACAAAACGACAGGTAGTAGATGGCATCAAGCAGATTGGTCTTACCCTCTCCGTTCTGCCCGACGAAACAATTCATCTTCGGAGAGAAGTCAAGGGTGGCCTCCCTGATGTTCTTATAGTTGATGATGGATAGATGCTCTAAGATCATGTTGACGCTCAATTCCTGCCTTTCAAAGGCGGCGGCAGGCATAATTTTCGTGCAAAGTTACATGTTTTATCCATGAAAAACAAAAAAAGTCTGAATAAAATTTCAGTATGTGAGAGATTTTGAGTAATTTTGCCACGCCCAATGCGTATAAGCAAACAAAAGATAAAAATATAATAATAAAATGGCAAAAAACAACGAAAAAGGAATTGTAGAGGCTAACGAAGTAATCAATGCCTCAGAAGCCTTCTTCCAGAAACATGGGAAGAAAGTGTTTATCGCCCTCGCGGCTGTTATCTTACTAATCGTAGGCGTCTTCGCCTTCCATAACTACGTCTCCGTTCCCAAGGCTAACAAGGCCAGCACGGCTCTCGCAGTAGGACAGGAACTCTTCGGACAAGACATGTTCGATGTAGCCCTCAATGGCGACAGTGCCACCTATGATGGCTTCCTCAAGATTGCAAGCGACTATAGCGGTACTGATGCCGGCAACCTGGCCAACCTCTATGCCGGACTCTGCTATGCCAATCTCGACCAGTGGGAGAATGCCGTGAAGTATCTCGAGAAATACAACGTGGCCGACGACCAGATGGTTGGTCCCGCCACACAGGCTGCCTTAGGAAATGCCTATGCACATGTTGAGCAGTACGACAAGGCTGTCAGCGCCCTGAAGAAGGCCGCCAAAATGGCTGACAAGGCATCGGCAAACGGCGTCAACTACAGCATTTCAGCTACCTTCCTGATGCAGGCTGCGAAGATCCTCGAAAACCAGGATAAGAAAGCAGAAGCCCTCAGCCTCTACAAAGAGGTAAAAGAGAAATACGTCAACTCAGCAGTTGTCCAGAGTGGCGAAGTAGATAAGTACATCGAGCGTGCATCACGCTAACCATTATGGCTACAGCACTGCACAATCTTTCTGATTACAATACCAACAACGTTCCCGATGCCAGTAACATGTGCTTCGGGATTGTTGTTGCTGAATGGAACCCGGAGATAACCGGAGCACTCCTCAGCGGCTGCGTGAGCACACTCGAGAAGCATGGAGCCCTCACCGAGAATATCCACGTGAAGACCGTCCCCGGCAGCTTTGAACTTATCTACGGCGCCCATCAGATGGTGCTCAACGGAGGCTACGACGCCGTCATCATCCTCGGATGCGTCATCCGTGGAGAAACTCCCCATTTCGACTATATCTGCCAAGGCGTCACCGCCGGCATCGCCAATATCAACACCAAGAGTGAGATACCTGTAGTCTACGGGCTGCTCACCACCAACGACCTCCAGCAGGCTCAGGACCGAAGCGGAGGCCGGTTGGGCAACAAAGGCGATGAATGTGCTGTGGTGGCTATCAAGATGGCAAAGTTCTAAAATTGCAGAAACACCCACGCCAGTTATGACATTCTCACAACTCCTTCAGTCTTACTCCTTCGATGAGCTCATGCCCGTCATCAATGAGATGTTCCCAGGCACAAGTAAGTTTCGCAACGAGTTGCAGGAGGCCTACGACATCGCTGTAGCCATGCACCCCGTCGCATCGAAAAAGAGTATCCGATACAAGATTATCAAAGTTCCCGGCAGCGACAACCAATATATGGGAGCTGAGGACGCAAACTTCGATACCACTTGGGAGGTCTGCCTCGGTAAGGACGTCGTCAAGGAGAGAGGTGTTGATCTGAGCGAGGCCGAGTTGGTTGCCAACTGCCTGGTCAACCTCTGCCTGATCTCACGAGGTCCCAAGAGCTTCGAGAGTACCCGCCAGAAACTGCTGAAAGGATGAATAGTTATTCTTAATAACAGCAAAAGCAGTAATTATTCTTTGCAGGTGTTCATGGCACTCATGGTAACGCAAAAAAATAGAGCCCTCCAATAAGTGAGGGCTCTTTTCTTATCAGCTGTTTTCCTTCCTCATGCCTGTCTACACTTCATCGTCAACGACTTCACGGTCGAGGATGGCTGTTTCCTTGATACGCTCCGAGCCGTCAGCTGAAAGGCGTATCTCCAGCAACTGGTAGTCGTCGCTCGAGGCGTCCGGCGATCCGACGCATGCCACGAACTGCAGAGCCTCGTTGCTCACTTCATGGAGAGTAATGGCATAGAGTACGCGCGACTTCATAGCCGCTGAGCTCAGGAATGAGGAAAAGTCATTCTTTGTAAAGGTGCGGCTGTAGAATGATGAGCCGTCAGCCCGTTTCACACTGACCGTGATACGATTGTCGTAGTATTTCACGCCTGTGCCATCATCGACGACGGGCATGGACTCATCAGCCGAGCGTTTGATGCTGACCGTGTATTCATTGCCTCGCCAGGCATGAACTTCCGTTCGGTCCTGACTGTCCAGTTGTTGCGTACCCATAGGCTTCGGCGGCTCCGGCTTGGCAACCACCATCCGTTGTGGTTTCACTTCTTCCTTCTTGCATGCGGTCAGCGTGGCAGCCGCCATGAGCAGGAAAAGGGTGTAGATATTAATGTGCTTCATTGTTTATATGCTTTATGATTTTGCAAAGATACGAAAAATCTGATTAAGTGAGAAGAAAACGAACGTGTTTGTTTTCTCGAGCGTGAAGATTTTATTTAAAAATAACTAAACTGCTTGCATCTTTTCGATGCTCCGCAGCTCCGCCGAGTGTGAGCACCGGGCGACATGCAAAAAAAACACCTGCGGAATATCCTTCCGCAGGTGCCAACAATCTTCCTTTTTGAATCCTAACAATCTTACCTATTGAACCAAAGTCTATGAAACATGTTTTCTTTTATTGTCTGTTGCGGGGCTGCCGTTGTTGAAAGCGTTGGCGCATCTGTTGCTGGTCAGTCTCGTATTTTGCATATTGCTCGGCCGTCATGATTTCTTTGAGTTCGGCATTATAAGCCTTGCGGTCTTCCTCTGCCTGCTTCCTGCGAGCTTCCATTTCTTCGCGGCTGGGGCGTGTGGCTGCGGTCAGTCCGTCAACGCTTTCGTTGTTCTGGCGTGCCTCTCTGTTGTTCCGCTGACCTCCGGGACGCTGTCCGCGCTGGCGTGGTCCTTGGTTGAAACGCAGCTTGTCGGCATAACGCGTGTTCAGGTCGAGGAGCTTGTCGGCCTGTTCGTCGGTAAGTCCGTAGCGATCGGCAGTACGGTTAGTCATATGCTGAATCATTTCTTTCGGGTCGAAGCGTCGTTGACCGTTCTGTGTCTCCTTATTATCCTGTGCCATGGCAGTCGTGGTCAGCATGAATGCTGCTGCAAGGGCTATCAACATCTTTTTCATTGTTTATTCCTTTCTTTTTTATGAGTTCTACATAATTGATTTTTTGTGTTGCAACTATCTATATGATGCGCATGAAGGTTGAAAGTTTAATCATGAAACAATAAAAAATGTAAAAAACGGTCGTGGTACCTTCTGATTATTTTGTTTTTTGCCGACGATGTCGTATCTTTGCTTCGAAATATAATATGTCCGCATGAAATATCTCCGCTATATCTTCCCTGTGCTGCTCTTCATGGCCGTGGCCTGCCGTGGAGGACACGATGATGGTTTGCCAGAGGTTACCGATACGCTTCCGCTGATGATTCAGCAGATCAGGCAGTGTTCAAAGCTGTATACTGCTGAGTATAGGGTGCATAAGATAGTTACTCATAGTGACAATGTGCAGCTCGACGGGCGTCTGCTCCATAAGGATTTTAATGTTGACATTCCTTTGGGCGACCGCCGTGTTGCCATTCCCATCGATGCTACTATCAAGGCATATATAGATTTCTCCAACTTCGATGAAAGCAGTGTCGTCCGCAATGGTGAGGATATTGAAATCATCCTGCCCGACCCACGCATCGTTCTCACCAGCACCCGTATAGACCATGCTGCCATTCGTCAGTATGTGCCCATGCTGCGCAGTAATTTCTCCGACGAGGAGCTGTCGGCCTACGAGCGGCAGGGACGTCAGGCAATCATCAACGACATCGCTCACATGGGGATTATCGAGACTTCTCGCCATAGTGCAGCAGCGACCCTCATTCCTATGCTCGAACAGTTGGGCTATGGCGAAGAGCATATCACGGTGACCTATCGGCGTCATTTCGGATTACGCGATATCAAGATGCTCGTCAAGGAATAGCATCCTCACGCATGCGTTCGTATATATACTATTATAAAAAAGAATCTGACAATGGATCAACCGCGCAATAATTTTCAATACTTCCTTCACTGGCTGTCAACTACCGTCGGGATGGTGGCTGTCGCCCTGTTGCTTGTGGCCTTGGTGGCAGCAGGCATCCTGGCTTATGCCGCCTACGGCACACGTCTTAGCATAGGGCATCGCAACAGCCTGAGCCTTTCGCCGACACAGATACAGTCTATCCGTGATATCGGTGAATGGGAGTTTCTGGCCATCACCGACGAGGAACTCATTGATACGGTGCGCTATGGTTTCTTTGGCGACAACCATCTCGCCCGCATCTATTACGGCACGCTGCGCCTTGGCATAGACCTGAGTGAGACTGCCCCAGACTGGATACGCCCCTATGGTGACTCCCTTGTGGTCACGCTGCCCCCCGTCCGACTGTTGGACGATGAGTTTATCGATGAGACGCGCACCCGTTCCTTCTATGAGAGCGGTTCATGGAGTCACGATGACCGGCAGCGCCTCTACGACCGTGCGGTGGCTGCGATGCGTAGCCGTTGTCTGAATGCGTCGAATATCCAGACCGCCGAGCAGAACGCCCGTCAACAGTTGCAGAAGTTGTTTCATGCCCTTGGTTTTCCCAAGGTCGGCATTGTCGTCAGTCGTGAGAAGGCAGGTGATGATAAATGATTATTGGTGCCCGCTCAAATGTTGATAGCGGACACCAATAATACTAAATGCTTGTTTATAAATACGTGCTGTCGGGTGTTACTATTTCTCGGCATATTTCTCAGGGGCGTTCTCTACCACCTTGCGGGCATATTGCTCCGGGTAGCCCATGCGCTTGACTCGGGCGCCAAGACCTGTCGGTGTGCGCAGGAAGTGGCCGTCGGCCTCGGGTTTGACGGTCATGTCATTATATTTCACGATAAGATAGAAAGCCAGCTGCTTCCATCTGTCGAGCATCTCCTGTGCTTTGGCATTGCTGTAGTCGTTCAGGTATTTGCGGCAAGCCTTGATGTTGGTAGCATAGAGATTCTCTGCCATTTTTTCTATTTCCGCCTGTTGGTCGAAGTAAGAGTTCTCCAGAGAGTCACGTACTGCTTTGAGTGAAGGGAACATCTGTGAGTAGCGTGGGTAGACCATGTTCGATACCCAGTTGCACACCCAGTAGGCATTCTTGTCGGAGAAGGTGACCGCATCGGCACCGGGGGTGTTGTAGCATTCCGGCTGCACCGTGTTTCCGCAGTAGATGGGGGTATAGGCCACCATGTTGCCGTCGTCGTTGCCGAACCAGAGCACGCCGCCAATCTCACGTGGCAGCCACGACCGCATCTGTGCAACGTATGTAAAGCCAGTCTGCTGCGTTGAGGTGGGGCGTTCGTTGAAGTATTTCTTTCCGTCGACTTCGAAAGACAGCGGGGTGGGGCGATAGGGCATCTGCCAGATGCCGCCTCCGATGTCGTCCTTGCCGTCGAGTGCCAGAGGAGTTCCTTCGTAGTGGTCGCGCATGCATGCCATCACTTCCTGTACGCTGACCTTGTGGTCGGGTGTTATCCAGAGGGGCATGTCTTCGGCATCGGGGTCAACGCCGAGAGCCCAAGGCAGGTAGCGGTCGAAGCTTTTGTCGAAATGGCGGAAGAAGCTCCATGCGCGGGCATCGCAGTAGCGACGTCCTCCGAAGTCAGGTGCTGCATAGGCCCATTTCCATGAGAAGTCTTCGTCGCTGCCTTCGTACCAACCCTTTTGGCGTGCAAAGCTGACGACGTCCTTGGCGTAGAGCACATTCTCCTTGTCGTTCATGTTAAACTTTCCGATGCGGCTCTGGTTGGCGTGTGCGCAGATGGCGTCATCGGGAATGCGCATGGCGACCCACACGGTTCCTTTAGAGCCAGGCCCTTTGCCCATCATCTCCATGATCCAAGCCTCTTCCGGATCGCAGATGGTGAAGGTCTCTCCTTCGGAGTTGTAGCCGTAGGTGTTGGTCAGGGTCGTCATGATATGGATGGCCTCACGTGCCGTCTTCGCCCTTTGCAGGGTGATGTAGATGAGTGATCCGTAGTCGAGGATTCCTGTGGTGTCAACCATTTCCTCACGTCCTCCGTAGGTGGTTTCTCCGATGGTCACCTGCCATTCGTTGATGTTGCCGATGACGTTGTAGGTCTCTGCAGCCTCGGGTATCTGTCCGTGGTAGACGTTGCTGTCCCAGTCGAAGACATCGCGCATGGTGCCTTTGGGGTGTTTTGCTGCGGTGTAGTGGCATAGTCCGATGAACATGCCGTAGTCATCGGCATTATAAGAGCAGATGACAGAACCGTCGGCAGATGCTTTCTTGCCGACGATGAAGTTAGTGCACGCCAAGGCTGGTGCTATCGCTGTTACGAGCAGAGTGAGAGTTGAGATGATGCGTTTCATTGTCGTATATTGTTCTGAAGTTTTACGATGGAGTCTGTTGCTGTTGAGTCTGTTGCCGTTGAGTCAGGGACGACGGGAGCAGGTACAGGTTCCGGTGTGTGCATGCGTACCAGCCGGATATTTTCCATGACGAGCAGATGAAGTGCTGATGATGACTGCTTGTTCTCTGAGTTCAGGATGAAGTATCCTTTCAGCTTCTTCAGTCCGATACGCTTGTTGTCGGCCATTTGTATGGAGAAGTGGTTCGACGAGTTAATCTTTGTGTGGTGCGCAGCGATGCTGTCGTTGGCAAAGTGGAGGGTCAGCACGGCTTCCGCATCACGCATGCCGTCTTGGAAGTGGAACTTGGAGTCGAACTCGAAGATGAACTTGTCGCCGGGCAGGAAGGTGGAGTCTGCAGGCATTGAGAAAGTGGAGAGGTTGAAGGGTCTGTCGGTGGTTAACACGATAGCCTGTGCTCCCGTCCAAATGTTTGCGGTGTCACCGTTCTCAGTGAGCTTGTCGTATTTGTTGACATCGCTCACCGATGCACCCATGGCGAGTGCTTCTTTGCTCAGCCTGTCGGCGATGTGCTCGTATACTTGGCGCAACTGTTCGGTATGTCGCATGTAATAGACCATTGACGAGTCGAACTCCGCTTCGGTATATCCGTGCTCTTTGAGTATGGCCACTTTGAAGGAGAGCATTTCGGGTCCCTGATAGCCGTTTCCCGGTGTCTTATAGATGACGTCGGCCATGTGGTACTCATAGAGTATCTGTTCCATCTCGTCGGGTTGGATGTATTTGCCGGGTATGCCGGGTTTGCATGCCATCAAGTTGATGGCAGCCACGACAGCAACCAGCCAGATGCTGACGTCAGGACTGTTGAGTAACTTCCGTTGTTTCATTTTCAGCGGTTGATGCTTTTTTCTTTCCCGTCACCACGGAATTGATGTTTTCCAGTTCCTTCCGGAAGAAGAGTATCAGGACGACGACACCGACACTGATGCAGGCGTCGGCAAAGTTGAATACCGGTGAGAAAAAGATGAAGGCGTCACCTCCCACCCATGGCATCCATTCCGGCCAGGTGGTGACGATGAGTGGAAAATAGAACATGTCGACCACTCTTCCATGCAGCGCTGGAGCGTAGCCTGTTCCGAACGGTACCCATTGCGAAACATGCATGGGTGTCGATGCATCGAAGCACAGGCCATAGAAGAGAGAATCGAAGATGTTTCCTGCTGCTCCCGCCATAATCATGGCCAGGCAGACGACGTATCCTCGCCGGTGCTCACCTTTGATGAGCTTTGCCAGATAGTAGCCTATTGCAGCTACGGCAGCGATGCGGAACAGGCTCAGGGCGACTTTTGGTATGAATGTCATTCCGTAAGCCATCCCGTTGTTCTCGATGAAATAGATTTTGAACCAGCTGGTGATGGTGATGGTATCATAAAGGGCCATGTTCGTCTTCACCCAGATTTTGATAATCTGGTCGATGACGAGCAGGCCCACAACGATGATGGCGGCTATCCAGCCGTCGTTCTTGGATTTCATTTATTTGGTGTTCTTATTACTTCTTACGGGCATTTTTCGAGGCTACGCTGAGTGTTGCGTGGGGTACCACGCGGAGTCGCTCTTTGGGAATGAGTTCGCCAGTCATGCGGTCTATGCCATATGTTTTGTTCTCGATCCTCATCAGCGCTGCTTCCAGCCCTTTGATGAATTTCTGCTGGCGGTAAGCCATATTCATGAGTTCCTCTTTGCTTTGCGACAGGCTGCCCTCTTCCAGTGCCTTGTAGGTGGGCGAGGTATCGTCGACGTCGTTGCCGTCGGCATTCATAATCTGTCGCATCATGGCCTCATAGTCATGGCGTGCCAACTTGAGTTTCTCGTGGATGATAGCCTTGAACTCTTCCAGTTCGGCATCGGAATAACGGGTCTTCTTGCCTTCTTGATTAACCTCGTCGGCCTTAGGCTTTGCTGCCTTGGTTTTTGCCGTCTTGGGTTTGTCGGCCTTAGTCTTAGCAGTTTTTGCCTTTGCGACCTCCGGTTTTTCGGCGTTTGCCGTTTCTGCTTTCGGCTGTTCAACCAGTGGCTCGTCGGCTTTCTTTGCCGTGGTCTTCTTGGTTGCCGCCTTCTTTGCGGTCGTCTTCTTTTCTGTCATAGTCTTAGTTATTTAGATTTGTTGATAAGTATGTTCACTTTGAACTCATCAAATTCCGTTTCTGTTCCGTCGTTTTCGGCAATGGTGATGCTGTCGGCCAATACTTGTGCCTTGATGTAGTCTCCAAAGGCTTTGACGGCGGCGTCCACCTCGCTGTTGGGCGCGATGGTGATGGTGATGCGGTCGGTGATTTCCAGTCCGGCGTCTTTACGCAGGTTCTGTATGCGGTTGATGACTTCGCGGGCCATTCCTTCCTGTTTCAGTTCGTCGGTGATTTCGATGTCTAAGGCAACGGTGAGGTTGTCTTCGTTAGCCACGAGCCAGCCGGGGATGTCTTCGCTGATAATCTCCAGGTCTTCGGCTTCGATAGTTACTTCTTGGCTGTTTCCGACGGTCAGGAGCAGTTGTCCTTGCTTCTCGAGGGTGGCAATCTGTTCTTGTGACAGTTGTGCGATGGTGGCTGCTACTTCTTTCATGAGGGGACCGAGTTTCTTTCCCATTGTCCGGAAGTTAGGCTTGACCTTCTTTACGAGCACACCGCTCTCATCGTCGGCAAACCGCAGTTCCTTGACGTTCACCTCGCTCAGCAGGATATGGCTGAAGGTGGTGAGCTCTTCGCGTTGTTCATTGCTCATGGCGGGGATGAGGATGCACTGCAGGGGCTGTCGTACTTTTATTTTCGACTTCTTTCGCAGGGCCTGAACCATGGAAGTGGCTTTCTGTGTCATGCTCATGCGTGTCTCCAGGTCGCTGTCGATAAGGCTTTCATCAGCGTTGGGGAATCTGTCGAGATGTACGCTGTCGAGTGTTCCTCCGAGGTCTTTGTAGAGTTGGTCGGCATAGAACGGAGCAAAGGGGGCCAACAGCTTGGCAATGGTCATCAGGCAGGTGTAGAGTGTCTGATAGGCGGCCAGCTTGTCCTGACTCATTTCCTTACCCCAGAAGCGGCTTCGGCTGATTCGTACATACCAGTTGGATAGGTCGTTGTTGACGAAGTCGTCGATGAGTCGTCCTGCCCGTGTGGGGTTGAATCCGTCTAATTCCCGCTGCACGCCCTTGACCAAGGTGTTCAGGGCGGAGAGAACCCACCGGTCGGTTTTCTGTCTCTCGTCCAGAGGTACGGGTGCCATTGCCGGGTCGAAGCCGTCGACATTGGCGTATTGTGCAAAGAACCGATAGGTGTTGAAGAGTGTTCCGAACAGTTTTCCTCTCACTTCCTGTACGCCTTCGGGGTCGAATTTCAGGTTGTCCCAAGGTTCTGAGTTGGTGAGCATATAGAAGCGCACGGCATCAGAGCCGTATTTCTCAATCATTTCGAACGGGTTGACGACGTTACCGACATGTTTCGACATCTTGATGCCTTTTGCGTCGAGTACCAGGCCTGTGGAGATGACGTTCTTGAAGGCCACGGAGTCGAATATCATGGTTGCGATGGCATGCAGTGTGAAGAACCATCCGCGTGTCTGGTCGACGCCCTCGTTGATGAAGTCGGCAGGGAAGGCTTTGCGCTCGTCAATCAGTTCTTTGTTCTCGAAGGGATAGTGGATCTGTGCGTAGGGCATGGATCCGCTGTCGAACCACACGTCGATGAGGTCGGTCTCACGTTTCATGGGCTTCCCTTCGTCGCTGACGAGAATGATGCTGTCTACGTAGGGCCGGTGTAGGTCGATGCGGTCGTAGTTTTCCTGGCTCATGTCGCCGGGGATGAATCCTTTTTGCTTCAGGGGGTTCTCCTTCATGACACCGGCCTTGACGGCTTTTTCTATTTCGTTGTATAGTTCTTCGACAGAGCCGATGCACTTTTCTGCCTTTCCGTCGTCGTCGCGCCAGATGGGCAGCGGCGTTCCCCAGAAGCGGCTGCGCGACAGGTTCCAGTCGTTGAGGTTCTCCAGCCAGTTGCCGAAGCGTCCTGAGCCAGTAGACTCTGGTTGCCAGTTGATGGTTTTGTTCAGTTCCGCCATGCGTTCTTTCTTTGCCGTGGAGCGGATGAACCATGAGTCGAGAGGGTAGTAGAGGACGGGTTTGTCGGTGCGCCAGCAGTGCGGGTAGTTGTGCACGTGCTTTTCTATCTTGAATACCTTCTCCTGTTGCTTCAGGTCCAGGCAGATGCTGATGTCCAGCGTCTCGTCCTTGTCGGTGAGGGTGTCGTCGTAGGCGTTTTTCACGTATCGTCCGGCGAACTTGTTCCATTCGTCAACATTTACGTATTGGGCAACGAATGTGGGGTCGAGGTCGTCGATGGTGAAGTACTTGCCTTGCAGGTCAACGACGGGGCGCTCGTTGCCTTTCTTGTCGATGAGCACGATGGGGCAGATGCCAGCTTTCTTGGCCACGAAGGCGTCGTCGGCACCGAAGTTCGGTGCGATATGTACGATGCCGGCACCGTCGTCGGTAGTGACATAGTCGCCGGGTATGACGCGGAAGGCGTCGCCCATGGGCTTGATTGCGGGCATGAGCTGTTCGTACTCCATGCCGACGAGGTCGCTACCCTTGTAGTGTTCAATGATGCGCCAGGGGATGACTTTGTCGCCTTGCTTGTAGGCGTTGAAGTCGGCATCCTTGCCTTCTTCCTTGAAGTAGGCGCTGAGGCGTGCCTCGGCAAGGATGACGGTGATGGGTCGTGCGCTATAGGGGTTGAAGGTCTCCACGGCTACGTAGTCGATTTTCGGTCCTACGCAGAGTGCGGAGTTGGCAGCCAGCGTCCATGGCGTCGTCGTCCATGCGAGGAAATACCAGCCTTCCTTCTCTTTGATTTTGAAGAGAGCCGTGCAGGTGGTGTCTTTCACGTCGCGATAGCATCCCGGCTGGTTGAGCTCGTGACTCGACAGTCCTGTACCTGCTGCCGGGCTGTATGGCTGGATGGTATATCCCTTGTAGAGGAGTCCTTTGTCGTAGAGCTGCCGGAGGAGCCACCAGAGTGTCTCGATGTATTTGTTGTCGTAGGTGATATAGGGATGGTCGAGGTCGACGAAGTATCCCATCTTCTCGGTGAGCTCACGCCATTCGGCTGTATACTTCATGACGTTCTCGCGGCATTTGTGGTTGTAGTCCTCGGTAGAGATGTAGCGTGGCGACTCAGGGTTGTCGATATCGGCCTTGGTGATGCCGAGTTCTTTCTCCACACCCAGTTCTACGGGCAGTCCGTGGGTGTCCCATCCGGCCTTGCGCTTCACCTGCATGCCCTGCATGGTCTTGTAGCGGTTGAAGGTATCTTTGATGGTTCTGGCCAGCACATGGTGTATTCCCGGGTGTCCGTTGGCCGATGGGGGACCTTCGAAGAAGATGAATTGCGGACATCCCTCCCGTTCCTCGATACTGCGCCAGAAGATGTTCTCTTTCTGCCAGCGAGCCAATATGTCGTTGTTCACTTGGGTGAGGTTCAACCCGTTATGCTCTGCGAATTTCTTTGTCATATATACTTTTCTTAATTATTCTTTTTTATAATAACGTGCAAAGTTAGGCATTTTTTTCCAAATCCCAAAATAAAAGCCGACAAATCACGTTATTAAGTACAATGATGTTTAAGAAATTCATATATTTGCTATATGCCCTTGTCCTGTCGGCAACGGCAGCCCATGCTCAGACGTTCACGCTGACCGGCCGTGTAACGGATGATGAGCAGAACCCTATTGAGATGGCCTCGGTGCAGGTTCCTGCCCAGCTTCGTGCCACGATGACGTCGCTCAAGGGTGAGTTCTCGCTGACCTTGCAGTCGGCCGACTCGGTAGTGGTGAAGTTCTCGATGCTGGGCTACCAGACGAAGACGCGTGTATTGCGTAATCCGCGTGGCAAGCAGATGCTGCAGGTGGTGCTCCAGCCCGTAGCCACGGATATCAGTGAGGTGAGTATCCTTGGTTCGAAGATACAGACCTCGCAGCTCCAGGAACTGAAGGTGGAGACGATGAAGAATACGCCTTCGGTTACCGGCAATGCCGTCGAGGAGCTCATCCAGAGCCAGGCCGGCGTGTCTACGCATAGCGAGTTGTCTTCGCAGTATAATGTCCGTGGCGGTGCTTTCGACGAGAACAGTGTCTACATTAATCATATCGAGGTCTATCGTCCGTTCCTGGTCCGATCCGGTCAGCAGGAAGGCCTCTCGGTCATCAATCCCGACATGGTCGACCGCATCGGCTTTTCCACGGGTGGCTTCGAGGCTAAGTATGGCGATAAGATGTCGTCGGCCTTGGATATCACCTACAAGACGCTACGTCCGGAGGGGCGTGCCAGGAGCAAGACCGAGGCGTCGCTCTCTGCCAGCCTGTTGGGTGCCAATGGCTATGTGGGCTATGCCACTAAGAAGCTCTCCTGGCTCAACGGCCTGCGCTACAAGACCAACCGGTATCTTCTCGGTTCCTTGGAGACGAAGGGTGAATACGACCCTACGTTCCTGGACTATCAGACCTACCTCTCCTACAAGCCCAATGAGCGTTGGCAGATTGATTTCATCGGCAACATCTCTGACAACCACTATAACTTTAAGCCTTCCGACCGCGAGACCTCATTTGGTACGATGGAGGATGTGAAGTCGTTCCGGGTGTATTTCGATGGTGAGGAGCGCGACTTGTTCCGTACGTATTTCGGTTCACTGAGCATTACCCGCCATCTGACTCCGGCAACATCGGTAGCCTTGCTGGCATCGGCTTTCCATACTCAGGAAAAAGAGGCTTACGACCTTCAGGGCCAGTACTGGCTCACCCAGACCGAGACGTCCGAGAACCTTGGCGTGGGCACCTTCTTCCAGCATGCCCGCAACTATCTGAAAGCCGATGTGCAGAGTCTGAAGCTGCTCTTCAATCATAAAGTAGGGCGTCATGCCATTGAAGCAGGGGCGACCATCAAGCGTGAGCGCATTCATGAGAACTCTGTAGAGTATGAAATGCGCGACTCCTCCGGTTATAGCATCCCGCATACCGGTACCGACCTGCAGATGGTATATACGATGCGTGCCCGGAATGCGTTGAATGCCAATCGTGTGGAGAGCTATCTGCAGGATACCTACCGCTTTTCCACAGGTGGTGACGACGATCATGCCGGAACCCTCTTTACCTTGAACTACGGAGTGAGGCTGAGCCATTGGAATTTCAACCGCGAGACCATTCTCTCGCCGCGCGTCTCACTGGGTATCATCCCGGCCAATCATGACAATACCACCATTCGCCTGGCTACCGGTCTCTATTATCAGTCGCCCTTCTACAAGGAGCTGCGCGACACGACGACGGTGAGTGGCATTACCTATGCCAACCTGAACAAGAAGACGAAAAGCCAGCGCTCCATCCATTTCATTGCAGCCTACGACTATCGGTTCAAGATGTCGAACCGCCCCTTCAAGTTCTCTGCCGAAGCCTACTATAAGTCGCTGTCGAACCTGGTGCCCTATAGCGTGAATAATGTGAAGGTCGTCTACTACGGCGACAATGAGGCCAGCGGCCATGCTGCCGGTATCGACCTGAAAATCTATGGAGAGTTCGTGCCGGGCACCGACTCATGGCTCTCCCTCTCGTTTATGGATACCAAGATGAAACTCAACGGGCGCACACTGCCGTTGCCCACCGACCAGAAATTCGGAGTAAACTTCTTCTTCACTGATTATTTCCCGAATACCGACCGTTGGAAGATGTCGCTCAAGCTGGCTTATGCCGATGGACTGCCCTTCTCGGCTCCTCACCGCGAACTGGAGAAGAACACCTTCCGTGCGCCGGCCTACAAGCGTGCTGATATCGGTATGAGCTATCGGTTGCTCGACAATGAGCAGCGCCGTAAGAAGCCGTCGGTTCTGAAGAATATCTGGCTGGGCATCGACTGCCTGAATCTTTTCGGCATCAATAATGTGAATTCATATTATTGGATTACCGATGTCACCAATCAGCAGTATGCTGTTCCTAATTTCCTGACGGGACGCCAAGTGAATGCTCGTGTGCTCTTCGAATTCTGATTGCGTAATAGCCGACACCCGTCATGCAGGCTATCAGTACATAGCATGCAGCTGTCTGGATGCCATTCAGCTGCAGGTCGCTGATGGTCGATGCCGGCAGCGTCGCTATCCATCCCAATGCCCCCTGTAGCATCCTGACGAGCATGCCTAAGAGGGTTGCCAGCACGCCCGACATCCATCCCCACCAGCTGAAGAGCATGAACAGCGCACCGACGAACAGGATGCCCGTCGTCAGTGGCACGGCCACGAAGTTGGTTAGCAGGAAATACGTGGGGAAGTTTCCGAACACGTGGGCTGCCAGAGGTGCCACGCCCAGCTGGGCCGCCACCGACACGCATACCATCGACCATGCCCAGTTCAGCGGTCGGCATTCCATTCTGCGTTTTTGGCTCACCAGGCTGAGCAGCCACCCTTGGTAGAGCTGGATGCCCAACACGGCCATCACCGATAGTTGGAAACCTACGTCCCAGAGCGACAGCGGGTTTGCGGCAAGCAAGAGGATGACGGTCAGTGCCAGCGTGTTCAGGGTTTGCCGGCTGCGCTGCATGATGTCGGCTGCGGCATAGATGGTCAGCATGGCGGCAGCGCGGACGATGCTCACCGACAGCCCTGTGAGGAAGGCGAACCCCCAGATGCCGCTGATGAGGACGAGGATTGTGCCCACCCGCCGCCGTCGGCCGACGACCATCGACAGGAAGAAGTAGATGACGCTCAGGTGGAGTCCGGAGAGTGCCAGCACATGGGCAGCTCCCGTTTGTTGGAACACGCTGCGTGTGTCTTTGTCGACAGCGTGTTTGTCGCCAAGAGTCATCGCCGCCACTACGCCATACTCCTCTCCGCTGAGTCCGCTGTCCTGGTAGCGTCCGGTCAGCCGCTCGCGAAGGAGCAGGGCAGAGAGCCGCAGGCGGTCTACGGCAGCGACCTTCTTCAGGCTGACCGTGCTTTCCTTCCAGTTCTTGTAGTATATAAAGGTCCGTGCGACGAAGTGGTGGCATTCGAGCCATCGCCGGTAGTCGAACCGGCTGCCTTCATAGTTGCTGTTGTGTTCAAAACGTGATTGCACCGTCAGTCCGTCGCCGACGTGTATCGACTGGTAGCGATGGGAAAGGGTGTCGCGTAGGATGGCGGCTTTCACCATGTGGCCGGCCAGTGGTCCTGATGCCACCAGCAGGTCGCAGGTCAGCACCTTCCCGTGGCGCTCCGGACGGCTCATGACGGCAGCCGTATAGGTCTGCTCGCCATCGGGCAGTTGCGGTCTGACGGCACCCTGTTGCCTGACCATCAGCCATCCGCCGAGGAACATGACCGCAGCCAATAGGAGAACGGTCTGTATTGTCTTCCAGCGGTTGGCAAGGAGCATGGCTGTTGCTATGCCCAGCGTCGCTGCCATGCCGCCCCACCATATCGTGGCGTTGCTACAGCCGTCGGCCATCCAGATACCGATGGTCAAGGCGATGGCGATGCCGACAAGGGGATGTCGTTGCAGGGCGGCAGTATCCACGGCGTGTTATTCGTAGTCGTCGACAACGCTGTTGATGAAATCCATCATCGGCTTGCCGGTCTTGAACACCTTCTCCATTGCTGCCAGCCAGTCGTCGCCATCGAAGAAGTCGTCGCCGACGACGTGCCATGCACAGTAGTCCTTCATCCGCAGATATTCCATGTGCTCGTAGTCGCGCGGGAAACCGCTGGGGGCTGTCTTCAGGTGAGCGATGCCGAAGCCTTTCGGGTCGTTCCACTCGCTCTTGCCGGGCCGGCCGAAGAGGCTGACGAAGGGTCTGTTCTCCACGCATCGCAGCCACTCTTCCGTGTTGGCCATGATTTCGTTTCTGCACGAGGTGAGGATGTTGGTGGGTAGCCAATAGGTTCCCACGGCGAGCATGCAGTGTCCGGGCTCCAGGTGCATATAGTATCCTCCGTGGAGCGATTTCTTTCCATGAGCGGCGATATAGGCACCGAAGTGGTTCTTGTAGGGCGACTTGTCTTCGCTGAACCGTGTGTCGCGATAGAATCGGTAGGTGCAGTCTTTCACGGTCAGGTGGGCTGTTGTCTTGTCGAAGGTGGCGATGTGGCTGATGGCCTTGGCGACACCCTCTTCAAAGTCGGCACGGCAGGCGTCGTACTCGTCTTTGTGGGCATGAAACCATGTACGGTCGTTGTTGGCTGCTACATCGCTAAGGAATTGCAGTATTCGGGTGGTGTTCATTGCTGTTTGTGATAAGAGGGACAGAAGGATGTGAACGGACATTTTCCGCACCGCGGCCGTTGGCTGGTGCATATGTAGCGACCGTGCAGCAGCAGCCAGTGGTGGGCCTGGGGGATGTCGTCGGCAGGAATATGTCGGGTGAGCGTCTGCTCCACCTTGTAGGGGGTGTTGTCTTTCCCGGCGACGAGTCCCAGGCGGTGGCTCACACGGAACACGTGGGTGTCGACGGCCATTGTCGGCCGTCCGTAGGCCACAGCCTGCACCACATTGGCGGTCTTCCGTCCTACGCCGGGCAGCCGTGTCAGTTCATCGGTGCTGGTAGGGACTTCTCCTCCGTAGTCGCTGACGAGCATGCGCGACAATGCTGCCAGATGGCGGGCTTTGGCATTCGGATAGGACACACTCTTGATGTAGTCCAGTATCTCGTCTTCGTCGGCCTCGGCCATAGCCCGTGCGTCGGGGAAGCGAGAGAAGAGTTCGGGGGTAACTTGGTTGATGCGCTTGTCAGTACACTGCGCACTGAGCACGGTGGCTACCAGCAACTGGAAGACACTGCCGAACTGCAGTTCGGTGGTCACCACAGGCATCTCTTCCCGGAAGTAGTCGAGAATGGCTTTATAGCGTTGTTCCCTGGTCATAGTCTTTCGTTGTGAACTCGCCACGGAGCACGGCGAGGGCGTTCATTGCCAGCGCTTCCATCTCGTTCTCGCCGGGATAGCAGTAGACGGGGGCGAGGTATTCGATGCGCTCACGCAGCTTCTCGACGATATAGTCGGAGTAGACCAGTCCGCCGGTGAGGATGATGGCATCCACCTTTCCGCAGAGCACGGCGCCTTCCGCGGCGATGGCTTTCGCCGTATGGAACAGCATGGCGTTGAGCACCAGCTCGGCCTTTTCGTCGCCGTCGGCAATGCGCTGCAGCACCGCCCTGACATCGTTTGTGCCGAGGTGGGCGGTGAGGCCTCCTTTCCCTGCTACCCGCTTGAGCAGTTCCTCCTGCGTATACTGGCCGCTGAAGCACATCTTGATGAGTGCGGCAACAGGCAGCGACCCCGACCGTTCAGGCGAGAAGGGTCCTTCGCCGTCAAGAGCGTTGTTGGCGTCGACGGCTTTGCCCTGCCGGTGGGCAGCGATGGAGATGCCGCCTCCGAGGTGGCACATGATGAGGTTCACCTTGTCGTACGAGGTGTTGTGCTCCTTGGCAAAGCGCCGGGCGATGGCCCGCTGGTTCAGTGCGTGCCAGATGCAGATGCGTTCCAGCTCCGGCCATCCGCTGATGCGTACCTCCGGCAGCAACTCGTCAACCGACCCGGGGTCGGCCATCAGACTCAGACAGCCGGGGATGTCCTTGGCCAGCTCATAGGCAATCATGCTGCCCAGGTTGCAGGCGTGGCGATGGTCTTTCATCTGCCGGATATCGTCGAGCATCTTCTCCGTCACCTTGTATACTCCTCCTTCGACGGGACGGGCCAGTCCGCCGCGTCCGATGACGGCATCGAACCTGACGGGTATGCCGGCAGCCAGCAACTCGTCGACGATAAGCTGCTTGCGGAATTCAAACTGATCCATGCCTTCCTTGAATTGCTTCAGGTCTTCGGCACGATGGGCTATGTTACGGGTCATGACGACGTTCTCATCGTCGTAGACGGCTATCTTCGTTGATGTGGAACCAGGGTTGATGGCTAATATTCTCATGATTATCGATGGCGTTATACTTTATTTTGATGACGTATTGGCAATGGCGAAGGCCACACTCATCAGTTTCGTCGTCATGCTGTCACCGCGTGAGGTGAGCACCACCGGTACGTCGGTGCCGACGAGCATGGCTGCCGTCTCTACGCCGGGGAAGAGCGAGATGGTCTTGTAGAACACGTTGGCCGAGACAATATCCGGGAACACCAGTGCGTCGGCCTTTCCGGCAATGGGCGAGTCAATGCCCTTGGTCTTCATGGCTTCGCTGTCGACCGATGTCTTGATGTCTAACGGCCCGTCGACGATGCACCGCCCGAAACGCCCGTCGGCAGCCATGGCGGCCAGCTCGCGGTAGTCCTCAGTGAAGGGGAAGTGGCGTGTGTTCACCTTCTCCGTGCAGTGGATCAGTGAGATGCGCGGCTCATCAATGCCCATGGCATGACAAACTCTCGACAGGTATCCCACTTGCTCCATGCGCTGCTCACGCGTAGGGTAGGGGATGACGGCCGGGTCGGTGAAGAACAGGAACTTGCCATAGCCGGGAAGCAGCGAACAGGTGATGTGGGTCAGGACACGCCCGCGCGGCAGAATGCCATTCTCCTTGTCGAGCACGGCCCGCAGCAGGTTGTCGGTGTTCACCAGTCCCTTCATCAGCACGTCGGCCTTGCCGGCCTTCACCAGCGCCACCGCACGTCGGGCGGCATCGTCGGCATCGTCGGCATCGGCAATAGTCCAGTGATCCTTCAGCGGTGAGAGCAGCGCCGACTGCTCAAGCACGTCGCGCCCTCCTACGAAGACGACCTCTGCCCATCCGCATTTCATCACTTCGGCAACGGCTTCCTGGGAATGAGTGTCCACAGCCCATACCACAGCGATGGTGCGTCGCGTGGCATCCGTCTTTACATGTTCAGAAAGTTCTTGGAAGTTTTTCATCGATGGTCCTTTCCTCTATTTGTTCCTGTTTGCAAATTTACGGAAAAAAACCTGAATCCCCTCAGCAAATAAAGAATAATTGCTTATTTCGGACAAAAAAGGCGTAAAAACCGATACCCGAGTTGATTTAAAGCAAGAAATATATATCAATATGCAAGCATGTCATTGAACGAACGCAAAGCGACTGATTAGCTTCAAGCCGATGTTGTCATACACCTTCACCCTCAAGACTCCCTATAACGACAAAACCTCCCCGCGGGGCAACGTCGGTTTGTCGTTATCCGGTCGCTTTGAGTGCGTTGCCCCTGCGGGGTTTCTGTCCCCCGGGAAACGGGGGAACCGAAGGGGGTATAGAAGTTAACATGAGTCTTGCGGGTGAAGGCAACCACAGGGCAGCTCCAGGGTCGAGCCCAACGGAACCTCAAACACTGACGACGGGCGCAACGCTATGCCGCCACCGTTGATGACTTCCACATTGCCTCCATACTCAACGGGTATGTTTTCGCGGCTGTTTCAGATGGAAGCCTTGTTCTTCAATTTCAATAAGGGCAGACTCTATATTACGGTTCCTTGCGCAGTTAACCCCTGCGCTAGTGTTACAAAACAACAAGAATTCATTGTTTTCGTCTTCGTCCCATGAATTCTTCGTCGCAAAATTATGAATATCTCCAGCAAATTCATACAGACATTTTGGAGAAGATACTATCTCTCCGGTTTCCTGATTAAATAGCGCTACCACAAGATACCTTGGGCTGTAGATACTAGGCTCTTTCTGTTCGTAATTAACATGATGGAGAACTTTAATACACAGTTCAGGCGTGTCTTTTAAATCAGGAGTAACCCAGGTATCGCCCGTTTCCATTGTGAAGTCTGCCCACATATATTCCTCCTTATCATCTTTATAGATGCAAAAGGTCTTGTAGTCTTCGTATCTATATGAGGCATAGTAGTGGGACTCCCAGTCGCCATAGATGCGGCGGTTAATCCCGTATATCTTATAATATGTCTTGTCGGCGATTACGGTATCGCCATCCATATAATACCAATAAGGTTCATAGCCCTCACCTTCTATATACGTTTTTCCTATCCATTCATGAACGTTTCCAACCCATGCAGAAAAATATGGATCATATTGATCTTGTGCATCAGAAACTACGGGGAGAAGAATCGCTATCGATGAGACAAAGCATCGAATACTTCTATAAAAAAGAGATTTCATAAACTCTGATATTAAGCTATTTAACATATTTCTTTCCATTCTTGATATAGATGCCAGGTGCAGGTCGGTCTCCTATCTTCCGGCCAAACAGGTCGAAGGTCGCAGCAGGTGAATCGCGTATGACCGGAACCGCGGCATCACTAAAATGTCCTGAATAGTATCCTGCCAATGCCAGGCTAAGGGTTGATAGGGTTTTGCCATTGTATGCCACGTCACCTTCTTCGAATACTAGGTCCAAAACAAAACTGTAGAGATAATCCCCCACATTACCCCATTCTGGGGAAATAAAGACGTCAAAGGGCTGTAGTTTCCTCACGTCGCCAATTCCCTCAGCCAAAAACCATTTAACAAGCAAACCTCCATTTGCATTCTTCATATTGAGAAACACCCCTCTCATGTTTCCTTTTGTATATTGTTGATCGATACGCTTTATGTTCACACTGTCCATGGTCACAGCACAATCACAGTCCACTGTCATTACTGGGTCTTCATACATTATCCAGGAAGGGCACCCTTTCTCAACCGACAAATCCATTACTTTTCGTTCCTGAGACGAAGTCGGAAGAATACAGAAAACCTTGCCGTCCTCTTCACGGACTGACGAAATGTAATGCGGTCGGCGGTCTTTATATCTGGTATAATTAATCATATAGGCCTTTTTGTAATGAGTCGCATTGATGACGGTATCTCCTTTTATGTACTGCATATAAACAGAACTCGGGTGTTCATAATAATTTATTCCTGTCCAAATCTTACCTTCAGTGATAATTGGACGATACTGCGCCATCATACACACAGGCAACGACAGCAGACAAATAATGATAAACTTTCTCATAACGGTTTCCTTTCTGATTTTATCGGATAAAAGTGCCACAGGGCAGCTCCAGGGTCGAGCCCAACGGAACCTCAAACACTGACGACGGGCGCAACGCTATACTGCCGTCTGTATTCAGCTTTATCTGTGCTTGCACATGGAAGGCAGTAAGAAAAGAAATGAGGAGGAATAAAAATATTTTCATCAGTTATAAGAAATTAAGAGTTAAAGGGTTTAAGTTATGCTTTCTTTTTGCAAATTTAAGAAAGAAAACAGAGAAAAGAAAATAAAAATAATTATTTAACACTTTTTACCAGACGAGAAGTCAGGAAAAGGCACATTGTATTCTCTTAGGGATCACGATGTATTCTCTTAGGGATTACACTGTATTCTCTTAGGGATTACACTGTATTCTCTTAGGGATCACGATGTATTCTCTTAGGGAATACACTGCGCATCCCCATTGATTTTTTATTTGCACAGGGTGGATGATTATGCGTAAGCCCGATGAGCATTGGATTCTTACTCATCGGGCTTACGATTGGTGTTGGTGAAAGGGGTGGGGCTTACTTTGCGTATTTCTTTCCGTTGGTGATGATGATGCCTCGGTAGCTGTCGCTGACGCGCTGTCCCTGCAGGTTGTAGCGCAGGCTGTCGGCGTTTCGGGCTGCTATGTTGCTCACGTTGGTTGCCGAGGGCTGTATGCTGATGGCATAGATGCTGGCGCTGTTTTCCCAGGCTTCCACGAGGTTGGCTTTGGCTTGTGTTTCTTCCGTGAGTCCGAAGATATAGCAGTAGGTGGGTTCGTCGACGGCGTATTCCACGTCGATGGTTCCCCGTTCGTTCTGCGTGAAGGTCAGCGCGGCGTCAGCGTCGCCGCCGACTTTCACTTTCAGGGCGTAGTGTCCTCGTGTCTGGGCCTCGATGCTTACGGTTCCTTCGCCGGCCGGCAGATAGAGTACGATGCCGCTGTAGAGCTGTCCGAATCCGGCTGTTCCGGTCTCGACCATGCTGAGGATGTCGGCGAGTGTCTCCTCGGACATGCTCGAGTTCAGTGTGAGGCAGTGGTTCTCGGCGTCGTAGCCGTCGTCACCGTTCAGGGCATAGTAGACCCAGTCAATCACTTGTCCGTCGAGGTCGGTTTCTTCCGTGAGGTCGTCGAAGCTGATGACGGTGCGCTCGGCGGGTAAGAGGGGAAGGGGAATGAGGGGTTCAAGTCCGCGTATCAGTACGGTGTTCTGCCTGCCGACTGCGCTTTTCGCTACCGTCAGGTAGGCATCGGGGCATTCTGCCTGGAAATAGTATTCGGCGGTACCCGTGGTGGAGGGATACTCAAACCGGTCGCCCTTGAAGGGGAAGTTGACGCCGTCGTTGTAGTTGTCATAGGCGGTGATCATCTGGCGGACGTTGGAATTGCCGGTGAGCAGGTTGCTCTCCTTGTATGGGTTTTCTTTGTCTTCGGGAAGGATGACGAACTGCTCGTAGCGTTTGCCAGGCTCTCCTTTGAGGATGACTCCTGTCCCGTTGCTTTTGTATTCTCCTTCGTAGATGGCGTCTACTTGCTGCAAGGCTACCGAGTGGGTTGCTTCGTCGTAGTCGACGGCGATATAGGCTTTGAGGTTGGCAGGCAATGCGAAGTTGGTGTCGAACGACCCGTATGGCGTGCCGTCGGGGTCGTCGCTCAGGAGGATGAAGGGATGGAGGGCGTCGGGCGTGTATTTGAATCGTTTGGTGGCAATCTTATAGTGGCTGACGGGGAAGACGAAGTTCTCAAGCTTACTGCCGCCGAAATTGTTTTCCCACGGGCGGATGGCCCACGGGTAGCGGTGTTCGAAGACCAGGCTCTTCACATTATTGCATCCGCTGAAGGCGTAGTTGTCGATGACGAGGTCGTAGTTGCGGCTGTCGATGATGACCTCTTTCAGACTGGTGCAGCCCTTGAAGGCGTTGGTGGATATCTTGCTGACATCGGGGACCCGGATTTTTGTCAGTGCCTTGCAGCCTTCAAAGAGGCTTTGGTTGATGAAGGTGACGCTCTCAGGGATGGTGATGTCGGCGAGGGCTGTGCAGTTCATGAAGAGGCCGTCGGCCAGCGATATCAGCTGGCAGGGTTCTTCAAAGGTTACGCGTTCGAGTTTCATGCAAGCCAGGAAGGCGTAGTTGCCGATGGTGGTGACGGTGTTGGGAATGGTAATCTCCCGGGTTTGTACGCCGAAGAAGGCGCTGACGTCGATGGTCTTCAGGGTGTGTGGCAGGGTGATGTCGTCAATGGCTCTGGTGGAGAAGGCATGTGGACCGATGGCGGTGATGTTGTCGGGCAGTGTGCATCTGTTTCCTGCGCAGACGAGTACCACTTCCCCTTCGTTGTCTTTCAGCACGACATTGCTGCCGGCAGGCGAATAGAAGGTGGTGTTGCCCTCTTCCACGGTTATCTCGTCAAGGTTCGAGCAGGAGTCGAGTGCACGGCCGCTGAAGGCTGTGCAGTTCTTCGGCACGCGGAACGTGCGGAGCTTCTGGCAGTTGTAGAAGACGCCGTCGCCGATGCTCTCTACGGTGGAGGGAAGGGTGAGGTCTTCCAGTTCTGGACAGTTGTAGAAGGTGTTTCCGATGATTTCTTTCAGGCCTTCAGCGGCTGTGAACTTGCGGAGCTTCTGCATTTGCATGAAGCATCCGTCGAGTTTCTCTACGGTTTCGGGGATCGTCACCTCTTGCAGTTCCTTGACAAAGGTGAACTCGGCTGTGATGGCGACCAGCGTGTAGCCGTTGACCTCTTTCGGCAGGTTCATGGTGACAATGTCGTTGTTGTACGTACTCCCATTGACCTCACGTTCCAGTGCGCACGTTTTCTGTTCTTCGCTGATGACGCGGAAGTGGCCCGTTACGGTCTGTGTCTGGCCGGTGGCAGTGAGACCTTCGAGGTCAGAGGTGAATGTGTCGTTGTCGGCAGCCTGCATGGCGGCAGGTACCATTGCTATTGCCATCATGGCAATAATCATTTGGAGCATACTCCCTATCCGATACCTTTTCATAGCATTGTAAATTAAAAGTTTCTGCAAAGATAATCATTTATCGTTGAAAACGAGCAAAATGTGTTCTTTTTTTTTGCATCATATTGTCTTCTTGCAGATGACGATGCGGCATGCGGAGGGTGTAGTAGAACGAGTAAGCCCGATGAGTTGTCGGATAACACTCATCGGGCTTACGGGGTGTAGGGTAGAGGGGGGAGGTGTGTCCCTTACTTCACGTATTTCTTTCCGTTGATGATGACGACGCCCTTGTAGCTGTCGCTGACGCGCTGTCCCTGCAGGTTGTAGCGCAGGCTGTCGGCCTTTCCGGCGGTGACGGTGCTGATGCCGTCGGCTTCGTACTCAGCGTTCTTGGTGAGTTTCAGCTGGTAGGCATCGTTGGCGGTATTGCAGATGGCGGTGACGGTGACTTCTGTGCCCTCGTCGATCTTGTTGAGGTTCTTGCCGTTGTTGACGACGACGAGCTTCACGTCGCCATCCTGCAGGTAGTAGGTTGTCGTCTTCACGGTGGTTCCGTCTTCCTGATAGGTTACTTCCTTGACCATCTTGGCCTTCAGGGTGACGAGGTCGCAGACGTGCTTGCCAGTGGCGACGTCGGCCAGTGTGGTGGCGGTGGCAGCAGCCTCTTCGCCTTCAGTGGCTTCGAGGGTGTTGTCGTCGGTCTTGCTGTTGCTCTTTACCTCGGGGAGCATACGGTATACTTCGTAGTCGATGCCGATCTTACCGTTGATGACGGCGTTGGTCTTCATGAGCTCCTTGAGTGCTGCCGACATGTTGTAGAAGCATACGGCGCTGCCGTTCTCGCGTACATATATATAATTATTGTCGTTGAAGACGACCTGTGCATTGGTCAGCGTGAGCTCGAGGTTTGAGCTGGGGCTTTCCAGGGCGAGCAGGTCGGCGATGCTGGCAACGGGTGTGGCCGGGATGACGGCACCTCCGGTGAAGTCCTCGGTGGGTGCAATCTCAAAGCTGTCGTTGTAGGGGATGACGATGCCGGTGAGGCTGGTGTACGTCTTGCCGTCTTCCACTTCGTAGTTCAGGTGGAACTTGTCGTAGACCTGGATCTTGTCGCCGTCTTCGTTGGTGGCATACCAGTTGTTGCCATCCTTGACGAGGGTGACGTTGCTGACGACGATGAGGTCGCAGGCAAATCCAGCCACTTCGTCGAGTCCGATGGCCTTCGGCTCAACAGTGCCTTCGGTGGTGGTGAAGCCGTCGGCGTTGGTGTTGTTGGTCTTCACCAGTTCGGGCATGCCGTTGTAGACGGTGAGCTTACCGATGACGAAGCCGTTGAGCTTCTGTCCGGCAGTGAGGGTGAGTCCGGTGTTGTAGAAGTCGATGGCACCGGAGGCATCGCGTACGAAGGTGTCGTTCGAGCCTGCATAGAGCACTTGCGCGTCGGTGAGTGTCAGCTTGGCCTCGCTGTTGTTGGCGAGGGCTTTGAAGGCAGCGATGTTCTCAACGGTCTGCAGTTCAATCTTGGTGAAGGTCTTCGTGGCTACGGGGCTTACCTTGTCACCGTTCTTGACGACGGCGCTGATGGTGGTTGTCTCGGTGATTTCGAAGGGCTCGGTGTACTTTGTTCCCTCGGCAGCTACTTTCTCTGCTGTGGCCTCTTCGGCGTTCTTGACGTAGAAGATGTCGCCGGCTTCGTTGGTGTGGGTGATGGTGACGGTGGTGCTGCCGTCGAACGAGGTGTTGCCTGCGATGGTGGGAGCGTGGAGAGCGTTAGGGTCGACACTGCCAGCCACGGTGACGACGACGACGGTCATGCGGCACTGGTTGCTGGGTGTGGAGAAGGTCACCTCGCTGGCCTCACCGGTCCATGTGCCGTTTTTGCCTTCGTAGGTGTAGTTTCCTGATGTGGGGTTCTCCAGACAGCCGGGACCTTGCTTGTTGGTGCCTTCTGCCGTGCAGGTCACCTCAATCTTGGTGATGTTGCCCACGGTCGATGAGACGGTGAAGGTCTGGTTCTTGTAGACACGGTATTCGGCAGTTGCCATAGCACCGTTAGAGATGGCGATGGTAACGCCATCCTTGGTGATCTGGTCGGCGCCTGGGGCGTCGGCTGTTGTCGTTCCCATGTCGGTTCCTGCGGTGAATGTCACGACGGTCTGTGCCGAGACGAGTCCGCAAACCATGAGCATGGTGCTCACGAGTAAAGTGCGTAAATTTTTGATCATAGTTTTTTGTTTAAGTTATTATAATGTGTTTTTAAAATCATTCCAAAGTGCAAAATTACTCATTTTTATCGAGCACTGCAATTTTTTCGCGTTTTATTTTTGTTTCATTTCCAAATGTTAGTACTTGTTAGTAATTATGGTATAAAGGATGGAAAAAGGGGGAAATGAAGGGGCGAAAATATAATAAGTGTTAAATATTGCATCAAATTGAAAGAAAATTTGCCAATATGGAAATGATTGTTTACATTTGTGGCGGTTATTTTGAAGATTTCGTTATTTGCGAAATCTCCTTGGTGAGGTTGGAGCGTCCTGCACCAACCTCTTTTTTTTGTCCGAAAAATTTGGTGGTTTCAGGAAAAACAATTAACTTTGCCCCCGATAATAACAATTTGTATAACCCATTTAAACCCATTTTGCCTATCGACGAGATTTCTACTTCATAATTTTAAAAGTAAAATAGAATGAAGAATCTGACGGAAATGACCGACGAGGAGTTGGCATTGTCATACGTTGATGGAAACAATAGGGCATTTGATTTGTTGTTGTCACGCAACCAGTCGAAGTTGTTCTCGTATATCCTTTATGTGGTCCGCGATCGCGAGACGGCAGAGGATGTGTTTCAAGAAACTTTCGTGAAGGTCATCACCAAGCTTCAGGAAGGCCGCTACACGAACAGCGGTAAGTTCAGCGCATGGGTTATGCGTATTGCCCACAACGTGATTATGGACTGGTTCCGCGACCAGCAGATGAGCCGTGTGGTAGAGGCAAATCCCGATAACGACCTGTCGAACCTGGGGTCGGGCGATGGGCTCCTGGAGTCGAATATCGAGATGGAATTTGTTAATTCCCAGGTGTTGGCAGACGTGCAGGTGCTGATGAACCAGCTGCCGGCAGCCCAGCGCGAGGTGGTCTTTATGCGGTATTTCCAGCAGCTGTCGTTCAAGGAGATTGCCGAGGCCACAGAGGTGAGCATCAACACAGCGCTGGGTAGGATGCGCTATGCGCTGATGAACATGCGGCGTATGGCCCGCGAGCATCATATCCAGTTGGACCTGGTCTGAACGTCAGCCTTTCAGCGATTTGATAGTAGCAATAGGGTCGGCGGCTTTGAACACATAGCTGCCGCTCACTAATACGTCGGCACCGGCACTGATCAGTCGCGGTGCCGTCTCTGCCTGTACGCCGCCGTCAATCTGGATGAGTGCGTGGGCTTTGCGTTCGTCAATCATCTTCCGGAGCGTGACGACCTTGGCAATCGTGCGCTCGATGAACGACTGGCCGCCGAAGCCGGGGTTGACACTCATGAGCAGTATCAGGTCGGCATCGTCGAGAACATCCTCAATGGTGTGGAGGCTGGTGGCGGGGTTCAGTGCGACGCCTGCCTTCATCCCGGCAGCATGGATTTCCTGAATGGTACGGTGCAGGTGGGTGCAGGCCTCCTGATGGACGGTCATCAGCATGGCGCCGGTCTTGGCGACCCGTGCGGTATAGCGCTCGGGCTGGACAATCATCAGGTGGACGTCGAGCGGTTTGGTGCAGGCTGCCGCCACGGCATCGATGACGGGAAATCCGAATGAGATGTTGGGCACAAAGACGCCATCCATCACATCGAGATGGAGCCAGTCGGCCTCACTGCGGTTGATCATCTCGATGTCTTTGTCGAGTCGCAGGAAATCGGCCGAAAGCAGCGAAGGGGAAACTAACGGTTTCATGGGCGTGGGTGCTCTCCTTTCTTCATGTTGTCTGGTCAGGCCATGGCCACCCCTTTGTATTTCAGGGCGTTGTAGGCATAGGCAATCTGCCGGATGATGTTCAATGTTGTTTCAGACGGATTTAATTCTTCAGATGTAAAATACTCCATAGGCAATCTTATTAATGTTATCTATATTAATAACGATGCTTATGGAGTTTTATTACATCAGGTCGAAAAAAAATATTCTTATGCGTAGGAGTGCATGCCGCCAAGGAAATAGTTCACCCCGAAATAGGTCATGACCAAGCTCAGGAAGGCCAGCAGCATGAAGAGGTTATAGGCCCTGGGACGACGGAAAATGGGGAGTGAGGTGGTGTGGAGCGCGATGGCATAGACCATGAAGGTGATGAGGGCCCATGTCTCTTTGGGGTCCCACGACCAGTATGTGCCCCACGAGATGTTGGCCCAGATGGCTCCGATGAAGATTCCCAGCCCCATGGTGGCGATGGCCGGATAGAGGAAGATGCGTGAGAGAACCTGCAGATGCTCGCCCTGTCGCGGCAGGCAGAGTGCTACTATGGCACAGAGGAATGTCAGTGCCAGCAGTGCGTACGACATCATGATGATGCTGACATGGAGGGTGAGGAGCGGACTGTTGAGCACGGGCATCGTATGGGTGATGGCGGGATCCATCTGCGAGATATGGCTGACGAGGAGGAAGAAGCCGCTCAGCAGGAAGCCGAACGTGGTCATGATGACTGCTTTCCTGCTCATCAGGATCGTGAACAGCTGTACGAACCAGGCCAGCGTGAGCATGGTCTCGTAGCCGTTGGACATGGGTACGCGTCCGCTGGCGATGCCGCGCAGGATGATGTAGACGGTGAGCGTGATGAAGGTCAGCATGTTCAGTAGGCGGAACCCGTGGATGGCATAGCGTTGGTATTTGTCCTTCCTTCCTGCCATCAGCCGGATGATGGCCGCCAGTGAGAGAAATCCCAAGGTGAGGTTCAGCATGAAGAGGATGGTGGGCACGGGAACGCTGTTATATGCGCATTCGGCCTTATAGCGGAATGCAGAAGGCAGCATGTCGGCGGCTTTCTTGTGCTGATAGTCACCAATCTTGTTGAGGATGGTATCCATCTCACTGAAGTTCCCTTGTAAGGCTTCCTCGTAGAGCAGCGTGAAGACATTCTCAATGAAGTGCCGGTCGTCGACAGAGATGTCGCCGGGCAGACGGTCGGTAGGGGCGTACCACTGCCCGTTGTAGGGGAACAGCTTCAGCGGAGTGCCTTGGCGCAGCTGCATGAGAAGCATCAGCTTCTCGTCAACGGCAGCTGCCTGCTTGTGCAGGGCGTCGTGCTGTCCCCGGTAGTACTCATCGACGAGGGGACCGAGCCGGTAGCCGTCGTCCCCGAAAAAGTCTTTCATCGTCGCCCGCTTGCCGATGGAGAAAGCGGCCTTCAGCTCACTGCCTTTGACCTTGATGAAAGGTTCGTTGCTCCATTCTTCACCCCAGAAGATCCATCCCATCACCACTTGCTCGGCGGTGTAGGGACCGTAGTGGGGCTTCCCGTAGAGCTTCCGGGTGAAGTCCATGGCGAAGGTCTGCATGGGACAGATGCGCCCGTTATAAATGACATGCAGTCGTCCGAAGGCTTCTGCCGTCTCCTGTGGCACGGTGGTGGCAGCCGCTGCGCTGCCGGTGGCCAGCAGGGCAACGACCATGAGAGACCCTTTCTGCAGTAACGGGTGACGCAGCAGGGTGCGGAAGGTGCCTTTCGGGTCGATGAGCAGCCACAGCAGTGAGATGAACAGCAAGGCATACCCGGTATAGGTGACGGGTATGCCCCATGGGTCGGCATTGATGATCAGCGTGCTGCCCATCATGTCGTCGTCATAACCGCCCTGGTAGAAGCGTTGTGAGCGGTGGCTGACGATGTGGTTCATTGATACGGTCTGCCGACGTGGCGACTGTCGCCGCGGGTCGTCGATGGTGATGTGGCTCTCGTAGTCGGCAGCGGCTTGCATTCCTTCATGGTATCTCACCTCGAAACGGTTGAGCGTCAGGGTGTAGGGGAGCGTCTTCTCTACGGCTTTCCCGTTTTGGCGGGCTTGATAGACGGCCGTAGGTTCTCCTGTGCGGAGGTGTATGGCTCCGCGCTCTGCTGTCAGATGGGTGAGGAGTGCCCCCGCCAGGATAACGACGAAGGAGCCATGGAGCAAGATCAGCGACCAGCGCTTCATGTGCTGCTTGCACATCCAGGCGATGGCGACAGCCGTCAGCAAAGCCCACAACAGTGAGAACCACCACGCCCCGTAGAGGTGTTCCTGGACATAGTCGGTACCCTGATACTTTTCAATAACCGTTGCTGCTGCCAGACAAGCCAGCAGCAGCACGTAAAGGAATGCTAATAGTTTCTTCATGAGTGACAGGTCAGATGGCACGAAGGAATTTCACCACAGCGTCGCGGTCGGCTTTGGAGAGCTTGTAGAATTTCTCTGCGCACCAATAGGCATCCGACTCCTTGGAGTAGAAGTGCCACATGATGGCTTCAATCTCGTTGCGGGCGCGGCAGTCGTGCAGACGGTCCTCAGCACCTGTGCGCTGCAGGCTCAGCCCTCGACCCCACAGTGGTGTCGTGCGGCACCAGCCGGTGCGGATGTCGTTCTCCATGAACAGCCGGTGCTGCACCATGTCGGTATAGGGCCAGATGGTCTGTCCGGGATATTTCGGCAGGATCTCGTTGGCATCCTTGCCGATACTCTTGGCATAGGCTTTGATGCTGTTGTCAACCCAGTAGTCGTCTTTGCCGGTCTTCCACGAGGGACGGTGGCAGGTGGCGCATCCCATATCCATGAAGAGCGTCTTTCCCCGCTTGACGTCGGCATCGTTCAGGTTGCGGGCGGCAGGAACGGCGAGGCCGCGATGCCATACCATGAAGTCGTAGTAGTCCTTGTCGCTCATCTCCTCTTGTCCGTTGAAGGGCGCTCCTTTGACGAAGTATTCCTCGAAAGTCGGGGCGTCGGCACCGGTGTTCAGTCCGAGCAACATGTTGACGCGCTCCTTGATGCCCTCCTTGGTGCCGTCGGCATAATAGGGATAGAGGAGTGACGACTTGTCGTTGCCGTTGGCCATGATGCTGCTGATGACCTCGTCGTCCTCAGACATGGCCTTTGCCCACTGCTTGGTGGAGTAGAGGTAGTGGCGGTCGGAGCGTGTCACGTTGGTGATGTTCCAGATGGCGTTGGCGCCGGCACCGTCTTGCAGCGATGTGCGCGTCATGGCATAGGTGAACTTCTTGATGCCCAGTGTGCCGTCGGCCAGCTTGTACCATGCGCTGGGAGCCCAGTCGTTGGCAGCGGCATCCCACATGGCGGGGTTCAGCGTCGCCCCAGCCTTGGCTTCAGCCTGATACTGTGCTTTCATGTCATCGAAGTCGATGGCGTCGAGCAGTCCTGTGCCGTAGATGCCGATGGTCGACTCGAGGCGTACCTCATAGTTGTCGGGCTTGGGCAGCGTGTTGAAAGCCATCTGCGGAATCGTCACCTCAGGATAGATGAGCTCGAACTTCTCGCCGTCGGCAAACTGCATGGGCAGTCCGCTGGGCATCGACTCAACGGTCTTCCAGTTGATGATAATCTGGTTCTCGTCGATGGGTGCCTTGAAGGGACTCATCGCCTTGGTCTGTGGCATGCCGGTGACGTGGCGGATGTAGGAGTTGGCGGCATAGTTCACACCGTCGGCATCGGTGCCAGCCGTCGGGTGGTAGACGACGAGCAGATAGCCGTTACCATAGTCGTTGGCACGATATTGCGTCTGGCGCTTACCGTGTCCGTAAGAGGGGTGGCATTGGATGCATCCTGAGCGTACCCATGCCGGACCGAGTCCTTTGCGCGGCTCGTTGTTCAGCGTGTAGGAGTGCTCGAAGAAATCTTCACCCTTGTTGAATGACGTCTCCATGCCTTCCGTCTGCAAGACGACCGGTGTGGGGTCGGAGTAGGAGGGAGCTTCGGTGGTTCCCAATTCACCTCCGGGATACCACTCTTCTGCGGCGAACACGTCGTTAGCCTTGCCGAAGAACTCTTCGCCTTCCTGCATCTTGTCCGTGGGCTTCTCGTCGTCGTCGCTACATGCGGTCAGCAGTGGCAGGGCCAGCATGCCGATCAATGCGTATCTCAAATAGTTTCTCATTTCTTTTTTGTTCATTCTTGCTAATTATTTTCTTCTCACGTTCCTATTCTTCAATCTCTACGACAGGATCGTCTTCAAAGCTCTTGTTCCAGATGGTGCTGACGTACTTCACGAAGGGAGCCGGCATCTTTCCGATTTTCTCAATGGCGTTGTCAATGGCTTCTTCAACCTTCTTGCCGGCTGCAGAGCTGTTCTCGGCAAAGAAGCGATGGAAGCTGGCCTTGGGATTGCTGGCCTTACCGTCGCGGCTGCCATACCAGATATTTTCGATGGATCGGATGTTGTCCTGGAAGTCGGTGATGGAGTTGTGGCTGTAGGGCGACTCTACATAGAAGATGTATCCAGCGGAGAACGGATTGGCAATCTTTGCCGTTCCGACCTCGTTGGCAATGCCTACGCAGCTCTCCTCGGGAAGCGAGAGCACCTGCTGTACGGCTTCTTTCAGCGTGGGGTACATGCTCTTGTCTGAACCGGCATTCTTCAGATCCTCTCCGAAGCTCAGCCCAAGCTTGGTCTGGTATTCCAGCCCGGCAGCCTGAACGGCGGCAAGACGCGATTTGTTGCCGGGGTTCCACGATACTTCCAATTGGTAGACATGGTTGAGCAGGTCGGCAATCACCTCTTCGGCATAGGCAAGCTCTTGTGCTCCCGTGATGTCGGTGAAGCCTTTGTAGGTATCGTTGCCGGTGAACTCAGACACTTTCCGGGCTGCACCGTCGCGGAAAAGCAGGAACTCCAGGGCATGGAAGCCGAGGATGCTCTCGTCGAGGTCTTCAGCCTTCGGATTCTTGAAATAGTCGTGCAGTGCAGCACGGTCAAGCGGCCATGAGTCGATGTGCGGGTCTACATCGAAACCGGCGGCAGGTCCCATGAGGAATGCCTCGCTCTTCTCCCACTCCGAACGGGCGGTGAGGAAGGCTGCGCAGGCATCGTTCACGTTCTTCTGGGTCACCTGTGTGGTAGAGAGGGTTCCCAGAGCCTTGTGCATGGCCTCTACGGCATCGCCGAGGGCACTGTAGGTAGGAACGATGACGTTATTGACATTGTTCTCGAGGATAGCATGCAGGTTGCTGGCCTGCTCATCGGTAAGCGCTGCTTTTCCAATGATGTTGTAGGCCTCTTCGAGTGCGGTGACGAGTTTCTCGCAGGCTTCAATGGCTTCGTTGCCATAGGCAGGATTCTTGTACATCTCATCTGTGGTGACTCCTCCGTTGTCGTCGTCATCACCACAGGAAGATAGTCCGAATGTCATGGTGCATGTGACTGCAAAGAGCAGCGTGAATTTGAAAATCTCTTTCATTTTTTAATATATATTAGAAGGTTAATAAATGCTTTATCTGAAGAAGCCTTCGTAGGCTACGCCGATGTTGATGGAAGGCTCGTTGTTGTACTGACTTTTCAGTATTCTGTGGGAATACTCAGCCTTGATGGCAATCTGTGGCAGCGGATAGTAGTTGACGCCGGCAGCGATGCGTTTCTTGGCGGTGTACTCATACGACCGGCCGTTGGTGTTCGAGGCATACGGGTCGTATTGCTCGTAGCGGCCGAAGACATAAAGTTTCTGATGGTCGGCGCGCAGCCTGCTGATTTGCGAGAAGATGTCGTATCCTGCTTCGATGCCGACGGCATAGGCGTTCTTGCTGACGTAGGCTGAATGGTGGAACGGCGATGCCTTGCTCACGCGGTTATAGATGTAGCGCAGCTGTTCGGCGTCGCCCAGATAGCCGTAGTCGGCCTGTCCGCGCACAATCCAGTTGTGGGCGTTGTAAGAGAAGTCTACCGACCCCACGGCAACAGCACCCTTGTACTGGCTTTCCACACCGGCAGCTTCGTTGGGATAGCTGTTGCCGATGGAGTGCCCGTAATATCCGCTGACGCCGATACGCAACCCCTCTACCGAGTAGTTGTCGAGTCTTACGGCAGCGCCGTATTTGTTGGCAATGTCATATTCCATCGGTGACTTGTGTCCTTTTCCTATCCATCGGTCGTTGGTGAAATGGTTGGCGTTCAGTCCGCCAAGCACCTGGGCCTCGTAGCGGAAGTCGCCCAAGCGTCCCCAAAGGGAAACGCCCGTCTGGTGCCATGTGGAGGGGAGTATTGTGTTCTCGCCTTCGGGACGATAGACCGTGAAGAAATTCAGCGGCTCATGATGGGCATTGTTCAGGCCTACAGGGACGACGATATGACCCATGCGCAGGTTGGCTCGCTTCGAGAATGACTTCTGAATCCAGAACTGTTCGATTTCCACTTCGCCGCCTTTCTCTGTTTCCTGTTCCCATTCACCGCCTTCTTCGCCTTCCTTCTCATAGGCGATGCCGGCACCGCCATGCTCAAACTCAATCTCCGAACCCATGGTCCATCCCTTGCCAAAGTCGTAGCCAAGGTACACCACCATGTGAGGAATATCGAAGACGCCATGGCTGGGGTCGTTCACATGCTCGTCGGGCAGTTTGTAGCGATAGGGGTTGTCGCTGTAGAAGTTGCGGCTCAGTGCAATCTCGCCATATCCGCCGACGCTGAGCCTGTTTCCGCCGGTATGGTTCATGACGCTGTCAGCTGCATTCACCTGTGCATTGGCCGGCATTGCAAAAGCCAGCAATGATGCTGCTGTAAGCGATAATAGATGTCTCATTTCTTGAAATATGTTTTAAAACCGGTTGCAAAATTAGTGAGATTGTGCCGTTCCTGCAATACCTAAAAATGATGGTTTTGAGGCTTTTCTACATGTAGACGTGCCATTTTTGCCGATAATAATTGCTCGTTTCGGAAGAAATCACTAATTTTGCAGCATATTTATTTGCTGCGTATGAGAAATCAGAAAATGTATGAAGCCGACGACAAGATGATCTCCATCATCCGGGATAACTACAATATCCTGCAGAGTCTCGGCTCGTTTGGCATCAGCATGGGATTTGGCGACAAGAGCGTACGCGAGGTATGCGAGGGGGAGGGCGTGGACACCTATACCTTCCTGGCCGTCGTGAACTTCACCATCAATGGCTATCTCGAACCCGACCAGGCCGACAGACTGTCCATTCCAACACTGATGAAATATCTTAAGGCCAGTCACGTGTACTACCTCGACTTCCAGTTGCCGTTTATCAGGAAGGAGCTTGCCGAGGCCCTCGATGAAAGCAACAACCTGACCCCCCTCATCATGAAACTATATGATGAATATGCCCACCAGATACGGATGCACATGAAATACGAAGAGAGAGCCGTCTTCCCTTATGTGGACCAGCTGCTCGAAGGGCGCTCTACCGGCGACTATGGCATTGAGACTTTCTCCAAGCACCATGGACAGGTGGACCAGAAGCTTCGTGAACTCAAGCAGATCATCATCAAATACCTACCGGGAAGCGGAATGGCCAATAACAAGCTCTCGGCAACCCTTTATGACATCTATAACAACGAAGAGTGGCTGTCACTCCATGCCGCTGTGGAAGACGAAATCTTCATCCCGGCCATCATGCGTCTGGAACAACGGTCACGCCAAAGCGACGTCACTGCCAAAATCTCGCAGATGATAGGGCAGGGCAACGACGCTCAGGAAACCCTCAGCGAGCGTGAGAAAGAAGTCATCGTCAGCCTCGTTCAGGGGATGACCAACAAGGAAATTGCCGACCACCTCTTCATCTCTATCAACACCGTCATCACGCATCGGCGCAACATCGCAAGGAAACTGCAAATCCATTCACCGGCAGGACTCACCATCTACGCCATCGTCAACAACCTCATCGATATCTCGGCCGTCAAGTTATGAACCAATATCAGAATACACCCCACGAATACGACCACTACGTAGTCGAGAGTGAAGCTCCTCTCCTGGAATGGCTCCTCAACAACGTCAAAGGTACAAAGACAAAAATCAAGGCCACCCTCCAGGGGAAAGGCATACGTGTCAACGGGAAAGTCGTCACCCGCTATGACTATCCCCTCCTGCCGGGCATGAAAGTCGGCGTGAGCAAGACCAAGAAGAACAACGAAGAGTTCAAGAGCCGATATCTCAAAATCGTTTATGAAGACCGCTACCTCGTCGTCGTCGACAAAAACGTCGGCATCCTCTCCATGGCAGCGGGACATTCCTCGCTCAACGTCAAACGCGTGCTCGACGACTACTTCAGGCAGACCGACCAGAAATGCCGTGCACACGTCGTACACCGCCTCGACCGCGACACCAGCGGACTGCTTATCTATGCCAAGGATATGGAGGCGGAACAAATCCTTGAACGGAACTGGCGCGAAATCGTCTACGACCGGAGGTACGTCGCCGTAGTCAGCGGAGAAATGGAGAACGACGAAGGAACGCTCGCCTCATGGCTCAAGGATAATGCAGCCTATATCACCTATTCCTCGCCGGTAGACAATGGCGGGAAGTATGCTGTCACCCACTACCACACCCTCGCACGAACCACCGACCACTCCCTCGTAGAGTTCAAACTCGATACCGGCCGCAAGAACCAGATACGCGTACATACCGCTGACATCGGACACCCTGTCTGCGGCGACATCAAATACGGTAACGGCGACAACCCCATCGGACGGCTATGCCTCCATGCCTACGTCCTCTGCTTCTGGCATCCTATTACCGGCGAGCGCATGGAATTCCAGACGCCCATTCCGCCTGACTTTAGGCGATTGTTCAAATAAGCATCACATCCCACTCATTCATCGGTTCCCATACTGCGCTGACGACACCAGCGCGGCAGATGTCGCCATTATCCGACAAAAGCAAAAAAAAATCACTTTTCGTTTGTTTTTCTTCATACTTATTTGTAACTTTGCAAAATCACCCAATTAAAGAATTAACACTATGAAGAAAAAATTTATCTGTGCCGTCTGCGGCTACATCTATGAAGGAACCGAAGCCCCCGAGCGTTGCCCTATCTGCAAAGCCCCCGCTTCGAAGTTTACTGAACTCAAAGAAGAAGGAGAAACCACCTATGCCACCGTTCATAAGCTTGGTGACGGAAAGATTGAGGGTGTTCCCGAAGAAATGATAGAAGACCTCCGCCATCAGTTCAATGCCGAGTGCGGTGAGGTAGGAATGTATCTGGCCATGGCCCGCCAGGCTGACCGCGAGGGCTATCCTGAGATTGCTGAAGCCTTCCGTCGCTATGGTCTTGAAGAAGCCGACCATGCCAGTCGTTTCGCTGAACTCCTCGGCGAGTGCGTGTTCGACACCAAGACTAATCTTGAGAAGCGTGCGGCAGCCGAAACAGGTGCCTGTGAAGAGAAATACGGTATTGCCATGGCTGCCAAGAAGGCCGGCTTCGATGCTATCCACGACACCGTTCATGAAATGGCCAAGGATGAGGCCCGCCATGGTGCAGGCTTCGCAGGGCTCCTGAAGCGCTACTTCGGGAAGTAGTCCTTTCTTTGCCATACATGCAGCCTCCTATGGCTTATCGGCAATATCTCGGAAAAGGCCGTCCCCTTCGGTGATGGCAACACACATAAAATAATCCCCCGGCGTATTGAAAAGACAGTACTTTTCACTTCGCTGGGGGATTTGTTGTTATGGTCATTACCCTCGCTGCTACGTGTGTCAGCACGGATGAGGGCTTGTTGACTGGCGGCTTTACGTGTAGAGGTAACGCTTGATGCTCTTCTTGGGTGTCTTGGCAAACTCTTCTTCGTGAATCTGGATGGCAGCCAGTTTGCTGTAGGCAGGAAGCTCCTCGTTGAGTTCTTGCCGGTTCTGCTCCATGATGTTGATGAGCTCGGTGGGACTGATGCCTTGGTTCTTGACCTCGTCGGCATCGGGGTGGACGAGACCAATAAGCTTCTCGTCACGCTGCACGACGACGCTCTCGGCAACGAGGTTCATGGAGTTGAGCTTGTCTTCAATCTCTTCGGGATAGATGTTCTGTCCGTTTGAACCGAGGAGCATGTTCTTGGAGCGTCCTTTGATGAATACATTGCCTTCGCTGTCCATCAGTCCGAGGTCTCCGGTGTGGTACCAGCCGTCTTTGTCGATGGTGGCGGCGGTGGCTTCTTCATTCTTATAGTATCCGAGCATGACGTTCAAGCCTTTGGCGAGAATCTCACCGGGGATGTGTGCGGGGTCAGGGCTGTCGATGCGCACCTGCATGTTCTTGGCGGCACGTCCGCATGATCCCTGTTTGAAGGTTTCCCATCCTGCATAGCAGATGATGGGCGCGCATTCGGTGGCTCCGTAGCCAACGGTATATGGGAATTCGATGCGTTTGAGGAACTGCTCTACTTCCTGGTTGATACCTGCTCCACCGATGATGATTTCGTAGAAGCGTCCGCCGAAGGCGTTGACGACCTGCTCGCAGATGCGTTCGTTGAGTTTCTTGTTGATGACGGGCATGCGTGAGAGGAGTCTCATCGTGTTGTTCTCCAGGCGCGGGAGTACCTTCTTCTTGATGATCTTCTCGATGACGAGCGGCACGGAGATGATGATGGCCGGTTTGACGTCGGCAAAGGCTTGTGCGATGATGGCCGGCGATGGTACGCGGTTGAGGAAGAAGATGTGCATGCCGATAGTGAACTCGTAGATGAGTTCGAAGGCCATGCCGTACATGTGGGCCATGGGCAGGATGCTGATGGAGTTGTCGCCCTGCTTGATATTCTTTCCCATGGCTTCTCCTGCAAAGTCCCAGTTCGACCACAGTGCCCTGTAGGGAATCATCACTCCTTTTGAGAACCCTGTCGTTCCGCTGGTGTAGTTGATGAGTGCCATCTCGTCCGGGCTTTGCTCCTTGTAGTAGCTGACGTGCTCCTTGCGGAAGTATTTGGGATATTTCCTGCCGAACATCTCGTTGAGGTGTTCACGGGCGTAGGTGAGCTGTTCGGAACGTGACATGAAGAGTGAGTAGTCGGGTATGTTGATGATGCCTTCGAGGGCGGGCATCTGCACGGGGTCGATTCCTTTGGCTACGACGTCGCCCACGAAGAGTAGCTTGGCATCGCTATGGTTGACGATGTTGTGGACTTGGTCGGGTGTGAATTCATGGAGTATGGGTACGGCAATGGCCCCATAGGTGAGCGTTGCGAAGAATGCCACGGCCCAGTTGGCACTGTTGCGTCCGCAGAGTGCTATTTTATCGCCGCGTTTGACTCCTCCATTTTCAAAGAGGATGTGTAGTTTTTCAATTTTCCTGGCTACGTCGTGGTATTGCAGGGTAGCACCTTTGTAGTCTGTTAGTGCGTCAAGATCCCAATTGTTGATGATTGATTTTTCAATCAGCTCATTGAAACTTGGTGTTTGTTCCATATTGATTCTCTTACGTTTAATGGGCGGCAATGGGGTGTGATGCCTGCACAATTTCAAAATTTTTGTGCAAAGGTAATATCTTTTCTGCACAATTCCAAAATTTTTGTGCACTATTTATGCCTTTGGTCCTACTTTTTTATAAAATGGTGAAAAATCGACCAATGCGGGGAAGAAAGAGACAAAAGGGTAGTGTAGTTATTCGTAGCGCATGGATTTGGCGGGTCGGATGGTGGAGATGAGGTATGATGGTCCGATGAGTACGATGATGCTGATGAGCAGTGTGGCGATGTTGATGAGCAGAATGTAGAGGGGATTGATTTCCACGGGTACGGTGCTGACGTAGTAGGTCTGCGGGTCGAGTCTGACAAATCCCGTCTGCTGTTGCAGGATGAGGAGTCCTATCCCGATGATGTTGCCGATGAGGAGTGCGCGGAGGGTGATGAATGCGGCAAACCAGAGGAAGGTGTGGCGGATGGTCCTGTTTCGGGCTCCGAGGGCTTTGAGGACGCCGATCATGGCTGTTCGCTCAATGATGATGATGAGCAGTCCCGATATCATCGTGACGGCAGAGACGACAATCATCAGGATGAGGATGATCCACACGTCGAGGTCGAGCAGGTCGAGCCATCCGAAGATGGCCGGATAGAGTTCGCGTATGTTTTTCGACGAGTAGGTGGCTCCGTAGTGGTCGATGGTCCGGTTGACACTGTCGGCAATCTGTTGTGATACGGCGTCAAGGTCATCGAAGTTGCTGATGGTGAGTTCGGCTCCGCTGGCCTGGTCGTGGTCCCAGCGGTTCAGCCGTATGCACGTGTGCAGGTCGGTGAAGACGGTGATGTTGTCGAACTGTTCGAGGTTGGTCTGGTAGATAGCGGCAACGGTGAAGCGGCGTGTGCGCACGTTGCGGTCGACGAAGTATGCAAATACTTTGTCACCGACGCTGAGCCGCAGCTTGTCGGCCATGGTCTTGGAGATGATGATGCGGTTGCTGCTGACGCTGTCGGTGAAGGTGGGAATGGTGCCGTCGATGAGGTTGTCGTGGACGAAGGTCGTGTCAAACTCCTGGGCCATGCCTTTGAACATCACGCCAAGGAAGTCGTCGTCGGTCTTGAGGATGCCTTGCCGTTGTGCGAAGCGTTGCACATGACTGACGCCGGGTTGCGAGGCCAGCACCTGCATCATCGAGTCGTCCATAGCTATGGGATAGCTCTCGGCCGTCTGCAGCGTCATGAAGTCGGCAACCTGTATATGGCTTCCGAAACCTACTATCTTGTCGCGTACGGTATGCTTGAACCCTATCACCACGCTCATGCTGATGATCATCACAGCCAGTCCGATGGCCACGCCTGTGGTGGCAATGATGATGGCTGGCTTCGACACACGCCGTTTCTGTTGGCGGTCGCCGTAGATATGTGTGGCGATGAATAGTGGCAGGTTCATATTCGCTGACGGTTTCTGTTCTGCTTCTTGTTGATGTCAGATAACGACTTTTTGTAATATGTTGCAAAATTACATAAAAAGCATGATTATCGATGCGGCGGCGTGCACATTTTAAGTTTTCTTTACGAAAAGGGCCGCCGGTAACCCATAGAGGAAGGGGAGGGGAGGCTCCGCCGCCGGGGGTGTGTGAACTTTTGCAAACCCTCGAATCAGATGCAAACAATTGCGAACGTTTTTTCTTGCATTGTCCGTTTTTTTGTTTTATCTTTGCACCATGATTACAATGTTGACCATCCTTACCGACCGCGAATGGACGATGCTCTGCCTGGGTAGCGTGGTCTATGTGTCGCTCTTGATCGTGACAATCCTGAATAGTCGCAGGAAAGTCCTTTCCCTTCAGGAACGATTAAATAAGGTACGCGCGATGCAGGACGAGCAGCTGTCTACCAGTCGCCAGCGTGTAGAGATGAACCGCCAGCGTATTGCCGAGCTGGAGGATGTCATCCGTCGGCTGGGCGATGAGAACTCGATGCTCCGGCTGGAGCTGGAGGAACAGAAGGCCCGTCTGGACTATGCCAACACGATGGCACGGATTGAGAATGAGAAGCGTGCACAGGCCGAGACGGTGATTTTCGGCAGTGACATCTATCTGCACATCAAGAAGCTGCTTTCCGAAGGCCGCCCGATGGCCGATGCCGACTGGCAGCAGTTGGAGCAGGTGGTAAACTCGGTATATACGAATTTCACCGAGCATCTGTTCAGCTTGTATCCGATGAACGACCAGGACTATCACGTCACCCTGTTGGTGAAGATACGTCTGCAGCCAAAGGATATCGCCACGCTGACCATCCATTCCAAGGAGAGTGTGGCGACGACGCGCAGCCGCCTCTACCAGAAGGTGTTTGGACGGAAAGGCTCGTCGAAGGACTGGGATGATTTCGTGTTGGGCTTATGAATAACCATTAAACTATTATACGCTTATGATTGACTTCTTATCACAGCATTTATGGCAGATGTGGGCGGTGATAGCCGTTCTCTGCCTGATTCTGGAACTAACGGCAGGCGATTTCTTCATCCTCTGCTTTTCCATCGGTGCCGCCGTCACGGTTTTGGCTGCCCTCCTGGGGCTGGGATTCTACTGGCAGCTGGCTGTTTTTGCGCTGTTTACCATGTTGAGCCTCTTCTTCATACGTCCTTTCGCCTTGCGCTACCTGCACAGGAACGATGACCCCCGCGTCAGCAATGCCGATGCGCTCATCGGGCGCCGTGGCCGTGTGGTCGAGGAGATTGAAGCCGGAGGCTTTGGTCGTGTGGCTATCGACGGCGACGTGTGGAAAGCCCTGTCAACAGGTGCCGAGGCCATTCCCGTGGGTGCCTATGTCACCGTGGTGTCCCGCGAGAGTATTGTCATCACCGTAGAGCCGGCCATGAGTATTCATCCATAGATTCATAAACCCTTTCAATAAAAACAAAAACATTATGAGTAAGTATGTTGCAAAGCCACAACTGCGTTTCATGGAAGCCGTGAAACTGGCTTGTGGTCGGCTGTGCGACTTCAGTGGACGCAGCCGTCGTTCTGAGTTTTGGTGGTTCGCCTTGGCCTTTGTTGTCGTAAACTGGGTGCTGGAACTGATCTTTAGTTTAGCCCTGCCGCTGCTGTGGGCAGAGATATGCAGCGAGGTTGTGTCGCTGCTGATGCTTGCCGTCATGGTGCGCCGACTGCAGGACACCGGCCGTAGCAAGTGGTGGGCCATCAGTGCCTGGGTACTGTCGGTTGCCGGAGGTATCTATACCGCCACCCGTCCGGCAATGGAAGAACTGCAGTCGGTGAACTCCAATCCCGATGCTGTGATGGCTATGTTCCAAGACCCCATCATGATTATCTTGTTGGGATTGTCGGCTGTTGTCGGCATTGTCGTCTTCGTCTTCACCCTGCTCGATGGCAAGCCCGAGACCAACCAGTACGGTGAGTCGCCCAAGTATGTAGCCGTCGACGAATAACACATCATTAATGATTATTAGCAAAACATTTATTTATTATGGATACAGGATTATATGTTTTAGTTGCCATTGTGCTGCTGGTCATCATCTTCGCCAAGATGGCGCTGGTGATTATTCCTCAGAGTGAGACAAAGATTATCGAGCGTCTGGGTCGTTATCATGCTACCCTGAACCCGGGTATCAACATCATCATTCCCTTCATCGACCGTGCCAAGTCCATCGTCGTGCTGCAGCGCGGACGCTATGCCTACAGCGACACCATTGACCTGCGTGAGCAAGTCTACGACTTCGACCGCCAGAACGTGATCACCAAGGATAACATCCAGATGGAGATCAACGCCCTGCTGTACTTCCAGATCGTAGATCCTTTCAAGGCCGTATACGAAATCTCGAACCTGCCAAATGCCATTGAGAAACTTACGCAGACCACACTGCGTAACATCATCGGTGAGCTGGAACTCGACCAGACCTTGACCTCCCGCGACACCATCAACACCAAGCTGCGTGCCGTCCTCGACGACGCTACCGACAAGTGGGGCGTGAAGGTGAACCGTGTCGAGCTGCAGGACATCATCCCGCCGTCAAGTGTGCTCAACGCCATGGAGAAACAGATGCAGGCCGAGCGTAACAAGCGTGCCGCCATCCTCACCTCCGAAGGTGAGAAGCAGTCGCAGATCCTTCAGTCGGAAGGTGAGAAGGCTGCCACCATCAACCGTGCTGAGGCAGTCAAGCAGCAGGAGATCCTGCATGCCGAAGGTGAGGCCACTGCCCGCATCCGCAAGGCTGAGGCCGAGGCTAAGGCCATCGAACTCGTCACCGAGGCTGTCGGCAAGACCACCAATCCCGCCAACTACCTGCTGGCCCAGAAGTACATCACAATGATGGAAGAGCTGGCTCATAACCAGCAGACGAAGACTGTCTACCTGCCCTTCGAGGCAACCAACGTCATGGGTTCCCTCGCAGGCATCAAAGAACTTTTCAAGGACGCATAGGCATCTATCTGATTTTTCTATCCTCTATAGCAAAGCGGCCGGCATGCATGCCGGCCGCTTTGCTATAGTAATCGTTGCAACTTTGTTCAGAGATAGAAACCGTCAATATCCCTAACACCATGGGTATTCGCAACGACTCGGTTACTGGCCGAATGACCATTAATAGGACGCAGCGTCAGTGTGTCCCGGCCCGGCGACAGGAGTCTGCTGCCCTGTGTCAGGAACCTCCTGTCCTGCCGCCACGAGGGGGAGCAGCAGGGTGAGGAGGAGGGAGAGGAGGCGTCGGGTCTTCATCATGCCTGAGGTCTTTAGAAGGTGATACTATCTGTTACAGACTCAGACAATCTGTTACAGACTCAGACAATCTGTTACAGACTCAGGCAATCTGTTACAGACTCAGACAATCTGTTACAGACTCAGACAATCAGAACAGTCCCATGGAGTGGAACAGGAATGACAGTCCGTAGGCACATATCGTGGCCGAGACGACGTGGATGAGTCCCGGCATCATGAACGAGTGGTTGAGCAGGTATTTGCCGATGACGGTGGTGCCAGAGCGGTCGAAGTTCACCGTGGCGATATCTGATGGGTAGTTCGGGATGAAGAAATATCCGTATACCGACGGCATGATGCCCAGCAGCACCCATCCCTCGATGCCCAGGGAGTAGGCCAGGGGCAGCATGGTGACGACGACGGCCCCCTGTGAGTTGATGAGTACGGAGACGAGGAAGAAGGCGAATGCCATGGCCCACGGATAGGCGGTGACGAGGTCGGTGAGCATGGCCTGCATCTCGGGCTTGTAGTTGTCGAAGTAGGTGTTGGCCATCCATGCGATGCCGTAGATGGCGACGACGGCGACCATTCCACTTTGCCATACGGCACCACCGACGGCTTTCTTCGGCGATGCCTTGCAGAAGATGATCATCAGTGCTGCGGCGGATATCATGACAATCTGGATGACGAGGTTCATCTTCAGCCGCTCGGTCTTGCCGTCGCCCATGTCGAAGGTGGGCAGCAGGCTGGGTACGGCGGCAAAGAGCACGATGACGGCGAGTGCAGCCAGGAAGATGTATACGGCGCGGCGTGCTTCGGGAGATATCGTCTGGTTCAGTGTCGTGGCGCTGTTGCCGTAGATGTATTCGCGCTGGGCCGGATCCTGCAGACGCTTTTGGAACTCGGGGTCTTTGTCGAGGTCGAGTCCGCGCTTGTAGGATGCTGTGGAGGCCAGTAAGATGCCCACGAGGCAGGCGGGGATGTTGACGAGCAGCACCTGTGGGATGGTGATGTTGAAGCCACTGTCGGCCGAGATGGCGACGAAGGCCACCACGGCGGCGGCTATCGGCGAGCAGGTGATGCCGATCTGCGAGGCTATGCTGGCGATGCCGCAGGGTCGTTCAGGTCGGATGCCTTTCTTCAGTGCGATGTCGCAGATGATGGGCATCAGCGTGTACACCACGTGGCCTGTGCCGACGAGGATGGTCAGTGTGAATGTTGCCAGGGGCGCGAGGAAGGTGATGCGGTCGGGGTGTTTGCGGAGCATCCGCTCGGCGATCTGTATGAGCCAGTCCATGCCACCTGATGCCTGCATGACGCCTGCGCAGGTGACGGCAGCGATGATGATATAGATGACGTCTGTCGGTGGGGTGCTGGGTTTGAGTGAGAAGCAGAAAACCAGGATGGCAAGACCGATGCCGGAGATTGCTCCCAGGGCCAGGCTGCCATAGCGCGAGCCTACCCACAATGCTGCCAGAACGATGAGCAGCTGAATGACCATAGCTGTTGTCATAATACTTGTTGTGTTTTAATTATAAGTTAAGGTTCGTGTTTATTACCCTGCAAAAGTAGTGGTTTTCTGTTAGAAAGCCAATCTTTTTTTGATGTTTTTTCTTTTTTAGTCGTCTTTTTACCTGTATTATGAACAAATTGTTGTAATTTTGCAACAGTTCACGCTGAAAAGACCTCACATGACGCATCATCATCACCGATACTCCGTATGCCGTCCCCGGAAAACCCTGCTGCGATTGATTTCGGCAGCAGGCGTAGTGCTGACCTTCTGCTGCTGTTCGCCGAAGAAGACCAACGACACTACTCCTTTCGGCACGCCCGTCGACGACCCCATCGGTGAGGTGGTGGCCGACGGCCGGTTCTCTCTCGACGATATCAAGAATAATGGTGAACTCATCATGCTGACCCTCTCAGGTCCGGAGACCTACTATGACTATCGCGGGCGCGGCATGGGACTGCAGTATCTGCTCTGCCAGAAGTTCACGCAGCAGCTGGGCGTGTCGCTGCGCGTGGAGGTATGCAAGGATACGGCGGAGCTGGTACGCCGTCTGACCGACGGTGAGGGTGACATCATCGCTTACCCCTTGTCGCGACATATCGACGGGCTTCGCTCCTGTGGCGCCACCACCGACTCGCTGCAGACGCAATGGGCGGTGAGTGCCGACAACAGCGAGCTGGCACAGAAACTCGACGACTGGTTCCGCCCCGAACTCGTCGCCGAGGTGAGGCAAGAGGAGAACTTCGCCTTCTCTGCGCAGAGCGTCACACGCCGGGTCTATTCGCCCATGCTCGACCGTAAGGGCGGCATCATCTCCCACTACGACCACTTCTTCAAACGCTATGCCCCGCAGGCACGATGGGACTGGCGCCTGATGGCTGCCCAGTGCTACCAGGAGTCGACCTTCGACCCCCATGCGCGGTCGTGGGCAGGTGCCTGCGGACTCATGCAGATCATGCCGTCGACGGCAGCACATCTCGGACTGCCCCAGTCGCAGATTTTCGATGCCGAGAAGAATATCGCCGCCGCGGCGAAATATATCTCCGAGCTGACCACCCACTTCACCGATGTGCCTGGCACGCAGGAACGCACGCTCTTCGTATTGGCAGCCTACAACGGCGGCTTCTTCCATATCCGCGACGCCATGGCACTGGCTGCCAAGCACGGGCGCAACCCCCATCGGTGGGCCGACGTGTCGCCCTATGTGCTCAAGCTGCGCGAGCCTGCCTATTACAACGATCCTGTCGTGAAACACGGTTTTATGCGGGGCGACGAGACCGTGGACTACGTTCAGAAGATACGCCAGCGGTGGAACCAGTACCGGGGCGTGGCCAAGGGCAGCGTCTCCGACACGGCGCCTGACATGGAGCCGAAGAAAGCAAAGAAAGCCCACCGCTTCACCCTCTGACACCCCCGGCTCCTCCTTCGCCAGCCTTCGCCAGAAGTTCCCTTCAGACAAGACAAAAGCAAAACCATAAGATAATGACAAAGAAGACAATCCTCTCCGGCCTGGTGGTCCTCGCAGCTGCCATCATTCCCGTGCATGCACAGACCAGCCATCTGACCGACTATGTCAACCCCTTCCTCGGCACTGCCACACTGTGGGAGGAAGAAGACCTGCACTACGTACTCAACCGCAAGACGCGCACCTGGGGCGGCGAGACCTATCCGGGCGCAGCCCTGCCCAACGGCATGGTGCAGTGTTCGCCCGTGACGATGTGGCGTTCGGGAGCCGGCTATCAGTATGAGGACGGTACCATCCTCGGCTTTGCCCACACCAACAAAGGCCATTGGAACCTGCTGCACGTGCCCGTGATGCCCGTCAGCGGACGCGGCTTCAGCCCTGACGACTTCTCGTCGCCGTTCTCTCACGATGACGAGGAGGCACACCCCGGTTACTACCGCGTTCACCTCGACCGCTACGACATCGACGTAGAGGTGACGACGACGCTGCGCTGCGCCGTCCATCGCTATACCTTCAACCGCCGCGGACAGAAACGCCTCGTGCTCGACCTCGGCCATGCCAACAACCAGGTGCGCGACTGGAATGTGCGCCAGACGGGTCTCTATGAGTTCGCCGGTCACCAGAACGCAGATGGAAACATGCACTTCTATGCGACGAGCAGCGCCGGCATCCTCGACGTGAAGATTGTTCCCGGCCGACGCAACACCGTGGCTGTCGTGGAATTCGAGGGTACAGATCCGGAAACCATAGAGGTGTCTTTCGGCTTCTCCTTTGTCAACGGGGAGAATGCTCAGGCGAATTATAGAGAGGAACTTTACTGCCGGAAGGACGGACAGCGGCAAGAGCACAAGACGTTCGACGGCGTCCGTGCCGAGGCCGACCATGTCTGGGAGGAACTGCTGTCGAAGATCCAGGTGGAAGGAGGTTCGGAACGCGAGAAGGGCCTGTTCTATACCTGCCTCTACCGGTCGATGCTCTGGCCTGTGCTGCGTAGCGACTGCAACGGCGACTACGTCGATGCCCACGGCGTGATTGTCCATCAGACAGGCGGTGCCGAGGCCGACTCCACACGCATGTGTATGGAGGGCATGGACTGGCACTATGCCTATCACCACCGCCACACGTGGAAGACGGGCGGCATCCACCACTACTACACCGACCCGTCGTTCTGGGACGACCACCGCAACAAGCTGCCGCTGATGGAACTGCTCCGGCCCGACGTGACGCGCGACGTCATCTACTCCTGCATCGACCGCGGTGAGAAGCGCGGCGGCTATATGCCCACCTTCTTCCACGGCGACCATGCCTCGACATTCGTGTCGGGCTCGTGGCTGCGCGGCATCCGCGACTTCCCCCTCGACAGGGCCTACCGGCTGCTGCTGAAGAACGCCACCGTACCCGGGCGAGGCGGCCGTCCCTATCTCGACGAATACCTGCGGCAAGGATGGATTGCCGAGAAGGATACCACCAACGTACCTTATTATAATGAGTACAAGGCAGCGGTCACCAAGACCCTGGAATATGCCTACGACGACTACGCCACGGCACTCATCGCCCGCGAGATGGGCGACAAGGCCAACGAGCAGATGCTCATGAAGCGCGCGAAGAACTATCGCCACGTCTTTGACCCCTCGACAGGATTCTTCCGCGGACGCATCGCCGACGGCTCCTTCATCCGGCAGTTCGACCCATACTATCCCTACTTCGCCTATATGTATCGCGAGGCAAACGCATGGAACAACCTGTTCTATGCCCCACACGACCCACAAGGCATCCTCGCACTATATCCCTCAAAAAGAGCCGTTGAACAGAAACTCGACTCCCTCTTCTCCGAACCCTGGCACGGCTACGAAGTGGAGAACCTCACCGGATTCATCGGCAACTACTGCCACGGCAACCAACCCGGCCACAGCATACCCTACATGTACTACTTCGTCGACCGGCAGGACAAGGCACAATGTGTCCTCGACAGCATCATGGGGCATTATTACGACATGGGGCGCGACCACCTGGCACTCGCCGGAATGGACGATGCCGGGGAGATGTCGGCATGGTACGTGTTCAACGCCATAGGCATCTACACCTACTCGCCGGCCGACGCTGAATACATTGTCACGGTGCCCCTGTTCAACAAAGTCCACTTCCAACCGGGCATCGGGAAACCTTTCACCATCCGGCACGAAGGGCAGGGACGAAAGATACGGCGCATCACCTGCGGCGGAAAACGCCTCAACGGCTGGTTCGTCACCGACCGGCAACTGCAGCAGGGCGGGGAACTCGTCGTAGCAACTACTAAGTGATTTTTGTAAAAGAAAATGAGCGAATTTTAACATTTCGGCCTGACGCGTTCCAGTATTCTCCAACGCCAAAAAGCGTATCGAAATGACAAAATCAGTCAAGCCGAAATGTTAAAACGTAAACCTTGTGTGTACAAATCAGACCTTTTTTCATGCCAAAAGTCAGTTTTTCTGATGTCCAAAGCCGAAGTCGGAACTGACGATGGCAAGACTTGTCATTGACGAAGGTAAGTATCGTCTGACCAAAATAGGCTATTTTGGTCACCAAAATAAGCTATTTTGGTCAGCAAAATAGCCTATTTTGTTTTCACGTTTCTTAGTGTGGTGAGGAAGAAACCTTGGTTTTGTTGGTGTGATTTGCGTAAAACGTTGGTCTTCACTGTGTTATGTGTCGATGCCAAAAATGGGTGGTTTTGGCCTGCTATGAGGGCTTGGTCGCATGGGACAGCCCTTTTTGGAGGCCTGTTGTTAATATTTCTGCCATTATTTAACATTTCGATTTTGGCCGAATCGGTTCTTGCAGGATGAGTATAATTCTACGGACTTGACGGACTTTCGTGACTTTGTCCCTCTTTGTTGTTGGGAGTCAGGGCAAAAATCTTCTACGGACTTGTTGGACTTTCGGGACTTTGACCCTCATTGTTGTTGGGAGTCAGGGCAAAAATAATCTACGGACTTGATGGACTTTCGGGACTTTGTCCCTCATTGTCATTGGGAGTCAGGGCAAAAATAATCTACGGACTTGATGGACTTTCGGGACTTTGTCCCTTATTGTTGTTGGGAGTCAGGGCAAAAAAAATTCTTGCTGTCCGGTAAAAACGGCCTGAAGGGCCAGAAAGATCTCAGCCCAGGGC
>CAMNII010000010.1 GCA_946540435.1 uncultured Prevotella sp. | reverse complement strand
TCTCACGTGTCCCTTACGGGATGCGTGAGACTTTTTTTGTGCCCTTTTGCGCCTGTCTCAATCCCCCTGCCCAGATGCCAGCTTTTAGCACAAGTTTGGACGTCTTTCTCAATTCCCTGTTTGGATACCTGTCTCAATTCCCTGTTCGGATAGCTTTCTCAATTCCCTCTTCGGATCCCAGCCTTTATACCCTATTCGGATATATAAGACTTTCATGAGCTTGCCTTTTGCTCCGAAAGTGCATATGATTTTTTTATTCTCGTTGTTATCCCATTCATTGGGAAACGAGATAATTATAAATATGTTTGTCGCTTGTGTGTATTTTATGGAAAGGACTATTTGATTTTATTGACTAAGTGTCTATAAAAAGATAGCATACCAAAAAATGTCACAAAATAATGATGTTGTTTCAAAATAATATTGTATCTTTGCACCAAAATGGACTATATGGTGCAAATCGCCAATTTAAAGAATGAAACAACATGATGCTAGATAATTTAATACGTTGGTTTTTTAAACGATCATCTTTGCCTTATTGGTGTGTTTTGATATTAGATTGCCTCATTTTCCTCTTCTCTGGCATATTTGTATTTTATCTGTTCCGTGACGGGGCAGAGACATTCGGTAATATCCGACCGCTTTTTAGGGTCTTGCTGGTCTATTTGGCAGTCAGTGTAGTCTTTTATCGGAGGTTCCGCACGTATTCTGGTATCATCCGTTATTCTTCATTTGTAGATTTGCTGCGTGTGGCCTATGCTAACGGAGCGGCGATGGTAGTTTCTGTCTTGCTGCATTACTGGGTGTTCCGCTGGCCCGAGAATTGGTTTGCTCACCTGATGGGGAGTGAGGTCGTGTGCATTTTCGTGATGGCTACAGTAATCATGTTCTGTGTGAGGATTTTGGTGAAGACGGTTTATGATATTTCCTATACCGATGCTCATAGCATGAAGACATTCATCTATGGAACGGCTGATGGCGGTGTCGGTCTGGCTAAGGCTATCCGCATGCAGAAACCGTTACGTTTTCGCTTGATGGGTTTTATCTCCCACGATCCTCAGTTTGGACATCATCTGCTGATGGGAGTTAACGTATATCAGGGTGATGAGCAAGTTCGTGAAGCAATTAAGAAGCTCCATATCCAGGCGGTGTTGGTCTCTCCTCTCCGCAACAGGGAATTCCGTGATAATGCTGCTTTTCAGGATTTTCTTATTCGTGAGGGTGTTAAAATCTACATGGTTGAGAATGCGAAGGAGTGGAATTACCAGGATGTACAGTCGCCTGTACAGCTCAAGGAGGTGCAGCTGGAGGATTTGTTGCCTCGTGACGAGATAAAAGTGGATATGGATCAGATAGCTGAGCAAATTCGTGGTAAGCGTATACTTATTACCGGTTCTGCCGGATCTATCGGTTCTGAGATTGTCCGCCAGATTGCTCCGTGCCGTCCGGGTGCACTTATGCTAATAGACCAGGCTGAAACTCCACAGCATGATATCCGTCTGATGATGGCTCGCCGTTGGCCAGACATCCCTTCTGAGACACTGGTGACGACTATTTGCCGTAAGGATCGTATGGAAGAGGTGTTCAGTCAGTTCCGTCCTGATTATGTGTTCCATGCAGCTGCGTATAAGCATGTTCCGATGATGGAGGATAATCCCAGCGAGGCTGTCTTGAATAATATTGAGGGTACGAAGATAATGGCTGACCTCAGTGTGAAGTACGGTGTGAAGAAGTTTGTGATGGTATCTACAGACAAGGCTGTCAATCCAACGAATGTGATGGGTTGCTCGAAGCGTATCTGCGAGATCTATGTGCAGTCGCTGAACAAGGAGAGCGATGTTACTCAGTTTGTGACGACCCGCTTTGGCAATGTGTTGGGCAGCAACGGCTCGGTTATTCCGCTCTTCCGTGAGCAAATCCGCAATGGCGGTCCTGTTACGGTAACGCATCCTGATATTATCCGGTACTTCATGCTTATCCCGGAAGCCTGTCAGCTTGTTCTTGAAGCGGGAACGAAGGGGAATGGAGGCGAGATTTTTGTCTTCGACATGGGTAAGCCTGTGCGTATTGCCGACCTTGCTCAGCGTATGATTAAGTTGAGTAATGCCACGAATGTGAAGGTGGAGTTCACGGGTCTGCGTGCCGGTGAGAAACTCTATGAGGAGGTGCTCAACGAGAAGGAGAATACCAAGCCGTCGTTCCATGAGAAGATTCGTATTGCCGAGGTTCGTGAGTACGACTTTGCTGAGGTCAGCCGTGAGATAGACGATTTGATAGTCCTCAGCCGTCAGTATGATGATATGGAGACGGTTCGTAAGATGAAGGAGATCGTTCCTGAGTATAAGTCGAACAATTCCAAATATAGTGTTCTTGACAAGTAAAAGTTTCTGAGCGTGTTTCTTCCCATTCGGGAATATACATGTTATACAAAAAAGGTGTCTGCTCAATGTTTTGGCAGACACCTTTTGTTTGATGGGTATTGTTTGTTATGTTATGCTCAGATGCTGAGTTGCAGTTCTACCGGGCAGTGGTCGCTTCCCATGACATCTGTGTGTATGGCAGCGTTGGTGACGTGTGGCATTAGTCGTTGGGAGACGATGAAGTAGTCGATGCGCCATCCTGTGTTTTTCTGTCTGGCCTGGAACCGGTATGACCACCATGAGTATACTTCGTCATTGGGGTGTAGTGTCCTGAAGGTGTCGACGAATCCACTATTGAGGAGCTGCGTCATCTTTTCCCGTTCTTGGTCGGTGAATCCTGCGTTCATCCTGTTTGTCTTTGGATTTTTGAGGTCAATCTCTTCGTGTGCTACATTCAGGTCGCCACAGAGTATGACGGGCTTTTTACTGTCGAGTCTGCTGAGGTAGTTCCTGAAGTCGTCTTCCCACGTCATACGGTAGTCCAGCCTGCGGAGCCCGTCTTGTGAGTTGGGTGTGTAGCAGCAGACGAGGAAGAATGCATCCATTTCCATGGTGATGACGCGTCCTTCGTGGTCGTGCTCGTCGATGCCTATGCCATAGCTGACGTTGACGGGTTGCTGCCTGGTGAAGACGGCTGTTCCTGAATATCCTTTTTTGTCGGCATAGTTCCAGTATGCTTGGTAGCCAGGGAACTGCAGATTGATTTGTCCTTCCTGAAGTTTTGTTTCTTGGAGGCAGAAGATGTCGGCATCGAGGCTGTTGAATTGCTGCTCGAAGTTTTTCCCGACTATTGCTCTGAGTCCGTTGACATTCCAGGATATGAGTTTCATTGCGTTTTGCGTGTTTATGTGTTGTTGTTTACTTGCTGTCGTAGTTGGGCGTCTGGAAGGGCAGGATGAGGTTTACCCGTGATGCTATTTTGTTGGCATCGACGATGCTGATGAGCAGTCCTCCGTAGATTTTTTTCTTATAGAGCTGTATCATCTGTGTGTAAACTGCAGTCGCGCTGGTGAACTGTGTAGCGAATTCTATACTGACATATTCTCCGGAGTTGCCTTCTGCGTAGAATGTGGCTTGGTCTTCAGGATAGACGAGTGTGTAGGAGAATAGTCCTTGCTCGTAGCGTTCTTTGTAGACGTATGCATCGGTGACGAATTTGAATGTGATGGGTCTCCGTCCTATTTTGTCGAGCGTAGCTTTTGCGTCTTCCGAGATGACGTAGTTTTTGAGGATGTCTACCGGGAAGTCGTTGCATGTGGCCGTGGAGTCAATGGGGTTCATGGTCCATGTGACGAGTGCAGAGTCGGTCTTCTGAGTATTGGCGTTGGTGAAGAATATGTTTGTCTGGTATTCTCCACTGAGTTGCTGTAGTACGAATATTTGCTCGCTTTCCGTGAGAGCTTTGAATTCGTTTGTCTGTGTGTTGTTGTCGTCGTCGTTGAAGCACGCTGTGAGTGCTGTTGCTGTGATGGCTATTACCATCATCATCTTGATGTGTTTCATTTTTTTCTTATGTTTTTTTGTTTATCCTCTGATGAGGTTCATGAATTCCTGTCGTGTCTTGGCTTGGTTGAATGCTCCGCAGAAGTCGCTAGTCGTCGTGATGCTGTTTTGCTTTTCGACTCCTCTCATCTGCATGCACATGTGTCGTGCTTCGATGACGACCATGACGCCGAGCGGCTGTAGTGTTTCTTGAATGCACTCTTTGATTTGCTGAGTCATTCTTTCTTGCACTTGCAGGCGGTGGCTGTAGATGTTGACTACGCGTGCTATCTTAGAGAGTCCTGTGATGCGTCCGTTAGGGATGTAGGCTACGTGTGCTTTCCCATAGAATGGCAGCATGTGGTGTTCGCACATGGAGAAGAAGTCGATGTCCTTGACAATGACCATCTGGTTGTATTTTTCCTCGAAGAGCGCTTGTGTGAGTACTTCTTTGGGGTCTTGGTAGTATCCCCTTGTCAGTGTCTGCATGGCTTTTGCCACGCGCAAGGGTGTTTTCTGGAGTCCTTCTCGTGTGGGGTCTTCTCCGAGGAGAGATAGGATTGCTTTATAGTGTTGGGCCAGTTCTTCGAGTCCTGGTCTGTATTCGTTTTCGTTTGTCATGGAGTGTGATGTCTATTGCACGGTTATTTTCCCTTTGATTAGGCATGCTTCGCCGTATCCTTTCTGTCGGAGTTCGTGCAGGAGTTCGTTGGCGTCGTCGTTGTTTCTGAAGTTTCCGATGCGGCATACCCAGTGCGGTGTGAGGAAGTGTACGTAAACGGGCTGTTCCGGGAAGAGAGCTTTCACTTCGGCCCCGATGCGCTGTGCTTTGATTTTGTCTTCTCTGGAGTTTCCTCCTGAAAACACTTGTACGCGGTATCCTGTGACTTTTGTTCCTCCGACAATGACTTTCTTTCCTGTGTCGATATTGACGGTGTCTACGTGTGCCGTGGGTTGTGTTTTCGGGTTATTGCTTTTTTCTTTGTTTTTGTCTTTGTCTTTGGTCTTGTGTTCGGGCTTGACGATTTTTGGCAGTTCGGCTCGTCCGTTCACGAGTTCGTCAATCTCCTTGCTATGGATGATGGTGATGGTTCCCTGTCCGTCGGCAGTCTTTCTCTGCAGTTGCTCTGTGAATGTCTGTGCGAGGCTTTGTGTCGCCGGTATCATCGAGAGTAAGGAGATGACAGCAAAAAGCCGAAACGATGCTAGTCGTGCTCTCCGTGAAAGATGGTGCTTCTTTAGCGGTGTGCCTGTTGCTGTTGTGGGCTGTATCATTCGTTTTCGGTTTTTTGCTGTCTTCCTGATATTTGTTCAGCGCTTATTTCCAAGCGTCGATGATGCCTTTGAAGTCGGCTGCTTTGAGTGATGCTCCACCGATGAGTCCGCCGTCGATGTCGGGTTTGGCGAACAGCTCGGGTGCGTTGGATGCCTTGCATGAACCTCCATAGAGGATGCTGGTGTTCTCTGCCACCTCGGCACCGTATTTTTCTGCTACGATGCTACGGATGTATGCGTGGATTTCTTCTGCCTGTTCGGCTGTAGCAGTCTTGCCTGTTCCGATGGCCCAGATAGGCTCGTAGGCGATGATGATGTTTTTGAATTCTTCTTCGGTGAGGTTGAAGACGCTGCCCTCGAGCTCAGCCTTGACGACTTGGTTTTGCTTGTTGGCCTCACGCTCTTCGAGCGTCTCGCCAATGCAGAAGATGACTTTCAGTCCGTTTTTGAGTGCGAGGAGCACTTTCTCCTTGAGAACTTCAGGTGTTTCCTTGTAGTATTCGCGACGCTCGGAGTGTCCCAGGATGACGTATTGTGCACCTGTTGACTTCACCATTTCAGCGCTTACTTCTCCGGTGAAAGCTCCTTTTTCTTTGTCTGCGCAGTTTTCGGCTCCGAGTCCGATGATGTCCTGGTTGAGGAAGCTTGCGATGCTTGCCAGATGGATGAAAGGTGTGCAGATGACGACGTCGCAGTTGGGCTTTTCAGCTGTCAGAGTGTCGTTGAGTTCCTTGGCCAGTGCGAGGCCGTCTTGCAGGTTCATGTTCATTTTCCAGTTGCCTGCTACAATCTTTTTTCTCATTTCTTGTTTGATGTTTTTATAAGTGAAATATTGTTCTGTCTTTCGTGGTGCAAAATTACTATTTTTTTTCCATTCTCCCAAAATCTATGGTGAGTAATCACGCTGCGGAGGAAAAATTAACACTATGCGAGTATGTGGTTGTTGTCGGCTGTTGCGGTGTCCGCAGGTGTAGCGGATGGTGTTGCAGTCGATTTTTTTTGTTTGTTTTGTATGGTTTTTTGATTTTTCTTTCGTATCTTTGTGCCGACAAGAAAAGGTTTCTCTTATTGGGATATGCTGATAACAGGATATGAAGACGACAACCCCTTTTGCCGCTTTGTTGCTTGCGCTGCTGATGGTTTCGTGCCGGGAGTCTCAGCCGCAGGAAAGTATTCTTCCTGCCGGTTTTGAACTTCGTGCGGGCGATGTGGTGTTCCGTCGTGGCGGCAGCATGATGAGTCGCAGTGTGGTGGCTCTTGATGCTCATGGTCGTTATTCGCATGTGGGTATTGTCGTTGACTCGTCAGGCCACAAGATGGTGATTCATGCCGTTCCCGGGGAACCCGACTTCGCCGGCGACGAGGACCGTGTGAAGATGGATGCGCCGGAGCGTTTCTTCTCGTCGGTGAATGCCATAGTCGGTGAGGTGTGCCGCCCTGCTGACAGTCTGTCGGCCGCGCATGCTGCTCAGGAGGCGCTACGTATCTATCGTCGCCATGTGCTATTCGACCACGATTATGATGCTGATGACACCACGCGCATGTACTGTACGGAGGTGGTGGCGCTGGCTTATGAGCGTGCCGGAGTCGCCCTGTTGCCTGCAGAGCCCCACCATATCAATATTCCCGGCCTGCATGTAGACTGCTACTTCCCGTCAGATCTCTATGACAGTGGCCTGTTGGTGAGTGTCGGGCAGTTCCATAGGTGATGTGAGTTCTATTATTTATATTTTCAACCATTTCAAAAACATTAAACGAGATGAAAAAGATTTTAACAACAGTGGCAGTGCTTGTGGCAGTCGTCTTGCTGGCCTGCTGTGGCGGTGGCTTGGGTGCCCCCGCGAAGAGTGAAACGCAGAAAGCGGCAGAGAAAGCCGTTCAGTGTCTGAAGGACAAGGACTATAAAGGCTATGTCGACATGCTCTATGCCAATGAGCGCGAGCTTGCCAGTCCTGATAAGCTGGCTCAGGAGCGTGAGCAGTATGCTGAGCTATTGAAAGGGAAGGCTGAGGAGTCGGCAAAGAAAAAAGGTGTGGAGGATTTGGTCGTAGACTATTCCTTTGTTTCAGAGGAGGTAGACTCGCTCTCTGCTGTCGTCCGTATGGCTATTACAGATGGCGCCAATAATGTCGATACTACCGATGTGAAGCTGCGTAAGGACGTGAATGGCGATTGGAAGATTGTCATGGGTAAGTAGCTGATGAATATAAGAAAAGCGGGCAGTTCCCTGATGGGTACTGCCCGCTTTTTGTTGTGTGCTGAGAAGGCGGCGCTTATTTGCGCAGTCCGAGAGCCTTGATGATGGCGCGATAGCGGTTGATGTCGCGGTCGTAGAGGTACTTCAGCAGTGCACGGCGCTTTCCGACGAGGATGGTCAGCGAACGAGCGGTGACGTGGTCCTTGTGGTTCTGCTTGAGGTGCTCTGTGAGGTGCTTGATACGATAGGTGAACAATGCAATCTGGCTTTCAGCTGAACCGGTGTTTGTTGCACCGCCGCCATACTGCTCGAAGATTTCTGCCTTCTTGGCTTTTTCTAAATACATAGTGCTTTGAAATGATTAAAAAGTTTTTGCCATTACATCGCGTCTGACGCTGTCGTCGCCTTAATCGGAGCGGCTGGCCCGTCGGCGGATGCATCGGATTTTCCGAATTAGCGGCTGCAAAGGTACGAAGAAAAAATGAAAGAATGAAAAAAAGAGGGAAGAAAAAACCGAAAAAGTTGAAAAAAAGGCGTCCTTAGGGTCGGTTTTCATCGTGAATAGTTGTTTTCTGTCATAAAATCACCCTTTATCGGCTAAATTCTTGATACATCATCTATTGTTCTTCGATTTTTCTTCGTACCTTTGCACCCGCAAAAGTAAAAAGTATATGATGCAGGATATCAGGAACATTGCGATTATTGCGCATGTAGACCACGGCAAGACGACACTCGTTGACAAGATGATGCTCGCCGGTAAGCTCTTCCGCGACGGACAGGACGACTCCGGGCAGGTGCTCGACGCTAACGACCTGGAGCGAGAACGTGGTATCACCATTCTTTCGAAAAACGTTTCCATCAACTGGAAAGGTACCAAGATTAATATCATTGACACTCCGGGACACGCCGACTTCGGTGGCGAGGTGGAGCGCGTGCTCAACATGGCCGACGGCTGCCTGTTGCTCGTCGATGCCTTTGAGGGTCCGATGCCTCAGACCCGCTTTGTGCTTCAGAAAGCCTTGCAGATAGGCTTGAAGCCCATCGTCGTCGTGAACAAGGTCGACAAGCCCAACTGTCGTCCCGAGGAGGTCTACGAGATGGTGTTCGACCTGATGTTCTCGCTCAACGCCACTGAAGACCAGTTAGACTTTCCTGTTGTCTATGGCTCTGCCAAGCAAGGCTGGATGGGCGAGGACTACAGCAAGCCTACCGATAACATCGAGTATCTGTTAGATAAGATTGTCGAGGTCATTCCTGCCCCTCGCCGCCTGGAGGGTACACCGCAGATGCTCATCACCTCGCTCGACTACAGCAACTATCTAGGGCGTATCGCCGTGGGGCGTGTACATCGTGGCACGCTTGAGAACTGTATGCAGGTGACCATCGCTCACCGCGATGGCACTATGGAACGTACCAAGATCAAGGAACTCCACACGTTCGAGGGTATGGGCCATCAGAAAACGGACAGCGTCGGTTCTGGCGACATCTGTGCCGTCATCGGCCTGGAGCGCTTCGAGATAGGCGATACGATCTGTGACCTTGAAAATCCCGAGGCTCTTCCGCCTATCGCCATCGACGAGCCTACGATGTCGATGCTCTTCACCATCAACGACTCGCCTTTCTTCGGGAAAGAAGGAAAATACTGCACCTCCCGGCATATCAACGACCGTCTGCAGAAGGAACTCGAGAAGAACCTCGCCCTGCGCGTGCGTCCCTTCGAGGATTCCACCGACAAGTGGGTCGTCTCTGGCCGTGGCGTGCTCCATCTGAGCGTGCTCATCGAGACCATGCGCCGTGAAGGCTATGAGCTTCAGGTGGGCCAGCCGCAAGTCATCTTCAAGGAAATCGATGGCCAGCGTTGCGAGCCTATTGAGGAACTCACCATCAATGTGCCTGAGGAGTTTGCCTCGAAGATGATCGACATGGTGACGCGCCGAAAGGGAGAGATGACGTCGATGGAGAGCCAGGGCGAACGCGTGAACATTGAGTTTGACATTCCCTCGCGAGGCATCATCGGCCTGCGTACCAATGTGCTCACCGCTTCTCAGGGTGAAGCCATCATGGCTCACCGCTATAAGGAATATCAACCCTACAAAGGTGACATCGAGCGCCGTGTCAACGGTTCGATGATTGCCTTGGAGTCGGGTACGGCCTATGCCTACGCCATTGATAAGCTTCAGGACCGTGGTAAGTTTTTCATCGATCCGGGTGAAGACGTCTATTTCGGACAAGTCGTCGGTGAGCATGTTCACGATAACGACCTCGTCATCAATGTCTGCAAGGCCAAGCAGCTTACCAACGTGCGTGCCTCGGGTACTGACGACAAGGCCCGCATCGTTCCGAAGGTGCAGATGTCGCTTGAGGAGTGCCTTGAGTACATCAAGGCAGACGAATATGTGGAGGTGACGCCAAAGTCAATCCGCATGCGCAAGGTTATCCTCGACCACGATCAGCGTAAGAAGGCTAACAAATAAAGTTTCTCCCCCCTCGTTCTTGAGGCTTTGGATAATGGTCTGCGTGGCATTTGGCAATGGGCTTGGCCGCGCAGACCATTTTTCTATGCGGTTTAGACTACTGGTCTATGTGGCTTAGACTACTGGTCTACGTGGCTTAGACTACTGGTCTATGTGGCTTAGACTACTGCGACTTTTGTGATTGCTTGCAGCTTGTCGGAGTGTTTCTTCGTCGCATATTTCGCTGAGCGGCTGCATGACGAAGGGACGTTGAAACATCAGCGGGTGGGGTATTTTCAGGTCGGGCTCGTCGATACGGATGTCATCGTAGAGTAGGATGTCGATGTCGATGGGACGGTCGGCATAGATCATGACGCCCGTGTCGTAGTTTTTTACGGAGTGCGTGGTACGCCCCATCTGCTGTTCGATGCTTTTGATGGTGTCGAGCAGTTCTCGTGGGGATAGTTCCGTTTCCACCTTTACGCAGGCGTTGAGATAGCGATGGGTGGAGCGGTAGCCCCATGGCTCAGAAACCAAGAACGTTGATTGGCACACGATGTTGCCAATCAACGTTCTTATTTTTGTAATGGCTTGCATGAGGTTCCGCTTGCGGTTGCCCATGTTCGAGCCAAGCCCCAGGAATGTGGTGTGCTTAGTCATTGAGGATGAGCAGGGAGTCGCCGAAGCATCCGAAGCGGTAGCCGTTCTTCACGGCAAGGTCGTAGGCGTGCATGATGAGTTCGTAGCCGCCGAAGGCTGCCGTCTGCATCAGCAGGGGTGAGTAGGGATGGTAGAAGTTGGCCATCATCGTGTCGGACAGTCCGAAGTCGTAGGGTGGGAAGATGAACTTGTTGGTCCATCCGTCGAACTCCTTCAGCATGCCGTCGGTGCCCACAGAGCTCTCCGTGGCTTTGACGACGCTGGTGCCGATGGCGCAAACGTGATGTCCTTCCTTCTTGGCTTTGTTGACGATGTCGCAGGATTCTTGTGATATGACGACCTGCTCGGAGTCCATCTTGTGTTTGGTGAGGTCTTCCACCTCGATGACATGGAAGTTGCCGAGTCCGCAGTGGAGGGTGATGAATGCTGGTGTGATGCCTTTGATCTCCATGCGTTTCATCATCTCTCGTGAGAAATGCAGTCCTGTTGCCGGAGCAGTGACGGCGCCTTCGTTGCGTGCAAAGATGCACTGGAAGTCTTCCATGTCCTGTTCGTTGGCATGATGCACTTCGCGTTTGTCGATGATATACCGTGGGAGCGGTGCTTCGCCCAGTGCGTAGAGTTCGCGTTTGAACTCTTCGTGGGGGCAGTCATAGAGAAACCGCAGGGTACGTCCGCGGCTGGTGGTGTTGTCGATGACCTCTGCCACCATGGTCGAAGTGTCGTCGAAGAAGAGCTTGTTGCCGATGCGTATCTTGCGGGCCGGCTCTACGAGAACGTCCCAGAGGCGCATCTCCTGGTTGAGCTCTCGCAGGAGGAATACCTCTATCTTGGCGTCGGTCTTTTCTTTCGTGCCATAGAGGCGTGCGGGAAAGACTTTCGTGTCGTTGAAGATAAAAACGTCTCCCTCGTCAAAATAGTTCAGTGCGTCTTTAAAAAGCAGGAAGTCCCCTTCGATGGGATTGCCATCGGCATCTTTCCTGTACATCTCGATTTCCTGAGATTTCTTGTGGACCACCATCAGGCGGCTCTCGTCCCTTCGGGTCATCCGGTAGACCTCGTGCTCTCCTTTCTCGTTTTCGTACTCATGCACGACGTGGTGTGGGTACAGCGCAATCTGCTCCTCCGGCAGCTTGAATTTAAATTGTGACAGCTTCATATCTCGTTTTTAACTTCTTGTTCCTTCGTTCTCGTCATCACGATAGCTCCTTGTCGAGCCACTCGTCTAAGTGGTCGAAATCAATGCATTCCTCCACCTTTACGCTTCCGACGCGTGTGCGCCGTAATGCCGTCAGATAGGCTCCGGTGCCCAGTGCCTGTCCGATGTCGCGGGCCAGTGAGCGGATGTAAGTTCCTTTTCCGCATACCACCCTGACAGATAGCGTCATGGCATCGGCATCGAAATGGGTTACCTCGATGGTGTCGATGTGGATGGTCTTGGCGGTGAGCTCCACCTCTTCTCCCTTTCGCTTGAGGTCGTATGCCCGCTTTCCGTTCACCATGACGGCACTATAGGCAGGCGGTACCTGTTGTATGTCGCCGATAAATCGAGGTAGGATGCTGTCGATGAGCTCGCGGGTGACGTGGGCGGTAGGGTAGGTGGCATCCGTCTCGTGCTCCATGTCGAAACTGGGCGTGGTGGCACCCAGCTGCAGGGTGGCGGTATACTCCTTGGTATGCAGTTGCAGTTGCTCAATCTGCTTGGTCATCTTTCCCGTGCAAAGGATGAGGACGCCTGTGGCTAATGGGTCCAGCGTTCCGGCATGTCCCATTTTCACCCTTTTTACGCCCAGCCGCTTCGACAGCACATGGCGCACATGGGCGAGTGCTCCGAAACTCGACATCCGGTAGGGTTTGTCGATGCCAATGACAGCTCCTTCGAGAAAATCCATATCAGTCAACCATTACAAGTGATTGTCCGGCGATGAGCATCGCCAGGATGATGCCGCCGACGATGATGCGGTAGACGCCAAACGCTTTGAAACCGTATTTCGCCAGGAAGTCGACGAACCATTTCATGGCCAGCAGGGCCACGATGAAGGCTACGACACATCCGAGTGCCAGCATGAGCAGGTTGTCGGGCGTTGCCCAGTTCGTATCGGCATCGCTGCCGAAGAACAGCTCCAGCACGTCGAGTGCTGTGGCAGCAGCCATGGTGGGTACGGCCAGGAAGAAGGAAAACTCCGCTGCAGCGCGGCGGGTGAGCTTCTGTGCCATGCCGCCTACGATGGTTGCCATCGACCGTGATACGCCCGGTATCATGGCTATGCACTGGAAGAGACCGATGCGGAATGCCCTCCGCTCGGTGATGGCGTTCTCTTCGCTTCCCTTGTTGAAGATCTTGTCGCAGAACAGCATGAAGATGCCTCCGACGACCAGCATCACAGCTACTACTTCAACACTTTCGAGGAAGCGGTCGATGAGTCCTGATGCTTTTCCGATGAAGCCGATGATGACGGCCGGCACGAAGGCCACCAACAATTTCCAGTAGAAGTCCCATTTGTGGATGAACCGTTGCCATGACGTGCTTCCCTCTGGTGCCGGTGTGTGGTTGAGTCGGAAGAAGCGTTTCCAGTAGAGGCATACGACCGACAGGATGGCTCCGAACTGTATAATGATGGTGAAGGCTTTGACAAACGGTGTGCTCTCGATGCCGAGGAGGCTCTGGGTGATTATCATATGGCCGGTAGAGGATACTGGCAGGAACTCCGTCAGTCCTTCCACAATGGCCAGGATGATGGTCTGGATAACAGTCATGTCTTATTTGTTGTCTTTGGGTTTGTAGACGATGGCATAGACCATCGAGATGAAACCAAGGAAACACACTACGGGGGCTACCTTGATGCGGCGTACGCTGAAGATGTCGGGGTTGTAGGCTTCGGCCGATGAACTGCCGCCACTCATGAGCAGGAATCCGATGATGACGACTGCCATGCCCACAGCCAGCAGGATGAAGTTTGTCTTGCCGAAGGCATAGTCCTTTCGAGCGTCGGTGTTCTTGTTGGCGACGCGTATTTCTTTTTCGTTGATTGTATTGTTCATATGTTGTTATTACTGTCAGATCTTATATAGCTCACCGGCTTTCATCCGCAGGAACTCATTGACTGAGATGTGGGCACAGACGGTGGTGATGGCAATGCCGCAGAAGAACATCACGGCGAAGGTGATTGCCATCACGCTCCATGTGATGGCAACGGTGATGCCGGGCTGGCGTACGTACCATGCATAGACCAGTGCTGCCAGTATCACGCAGGCGAGCACAGCGGCAACGATGCCGACGGTCAGTGCCTGCTTGACGAAAGGCTTTCGGATGAAGCTCCACGAGGCACCGACGAGTTTCATCGTGTGGATGCTGAACCGGCGGGCATAGATGCCCAGACGTACCGTGTTGTTGATGAGTGTGAACGAGACACATGTCAGCAGCAATGCCAGTATCAGGAGGAAAGCGCTAAGCTTGGCCAGATGTCGGTTCAGTGCGTCGATGAGTTTCTTCTGGTAGTGTACCTCGCCAACCTTCGGGTAGGCCTTCAGACGGGATGCCACGGCGGCCAGCGAGTCGTTGTTGGCATATTCGGCACGCATTGTCAGCCGTACCATCGAGGTGAAGGGGTTCTCGCCCTCGGTGAACTCCGTAGGGTCTACGCCCAACATTCGGATGCCCTCCTTCAGTGCCTGCTCCTTGCTGACATAGACGAGTGACTTCACCGACGGCATCTTCTCCAGACGCTTACAGAACTGCTGCGCCTCGTTCGGACTCATGTCGTCCTCAAGAGTGACCGTCACTTCCAGGTTCTCGCGGAAGTAGGTCGACACGTTGCGCGCCGACAATACGGATAGTACCACCATTCCCAGCAAGACCAGAACCATAGCCGTGCTGATGCAGAGGGTGAGGGCTTGCAGCCCCCGGCGTGTCCTACGCTTTTGTTTATTCCTTTTCATGCTGTCTGTTTGCGAGCCTAATGAGGTAAAAAGGGCATATCATCGCAATTTCCCTGCAAAGGTACATCATCTTTCTTATAGAACAAAATTATTTTTGTTTTTTTACGTATTTTCTTTTGTAAGTCGGTCTTTTTGTGTAAATTTGCAGACCATTATGAATACAATTTCGACAGAACAGCAGTTTCGCAACGTGATGGCAGAGTGCCGTACGCTCTTTGCGAAGAAACTCCACGACTACGGAGCATCGTGGCGCATCCTGCGTCCGCAGTCACTCACCGATCAGCTCTTTATCAAGGCCAAGCGCATCCGTTCGCTTGAGATTAAGAAGGAAAGTCTGGTCGGCGAAGGCATCCGCCCGGAATTCATTGCCTTGATTAACTATGGTATCGTGGGACTCATACAGCTTGAGAAAGGGTTTGTCGACGAGGTGGACATCACCCCCGACGAGGCTCTGAAGCTTTATGACCATTATGCAGCGTCGACCCTGGAGCTGATGCTTCGTAAGAACCACGACTATGATGAGGCCTGGCGAGGCATGCGCGTCAGCAGCTATACCGACCTGATTCTCACCAAGCTTCAGCGCATCAAGGAGATGGAAGACCTTGGCGGCGAGACCCTTGTCAGCGAGGGTATCGACTCCAACTATCAGGATATTATCAACTATGCCGTCTTTGGGGCTATCAAGTTAGTGGAGGAATAAGCCTTGAAGATGGGAAAAACGGTCGTCGTCAACCTCTGCAGGCTGCTGCTTGCCGCTGTGTTCACCTTCTCGGGATTCGTCAAAGCCGTCGACCCGATGGGCACGCAGTACAAACTTCATGACTATCTGGTGGCCATGCATCTCGACTCGTTGGCAACGGACACTATCTTGATCGTTGCGGCCGTCGGGCTGGCGGCATTGGAGTTTACGTTGGGCATCTGTCTGCTCTTTGCCATCCAGCGCCGTCTCGTCACCCGCATCTCGCTATGCCTCATGGCGTTGATGACCCCGCTGACACTGTGGCTTGCCATTGCAAACCCTATTTCCGACTGCGGTTGTTTCGGCGATGCCGTCCATCTGAGCAATTGGATGACGTTCTGGAAAAATGTCGTGCTGTCGGCGTGTGCCGTCATCGTAGCCTTGTGGCCGCTGCGGATGATGCGTCTCATCTCGCAGACTAACCAATGGATAGTCGTGCAGTACACCATTCTCTTTGTATTCTTCCTTAGCGGCTTCTGCCTCTACTATCTTCCTGTCTTCGACTTCCGCCCTTACCATATCGGTGCGAATATCCCCGAGGCGATGCAGGTTCCGGAGGGAGCGGAACTGCCGGCCTATGCCACCACCTTTGTCATGGAGAAAGACGGGCATCGGCAGGAGTTCACACTCGAAGACTATCCAGATTCTACCTGGACATTCATCGAGGCGCGGACCGTCCAGACACGCCAGGGCTATGTTCCTCCCATCCACGACCTTTCCATGGAGGATGACGAAGGCGAGGACCGTACAGAAGAAATACTCCATGCTGATGGATACACCTTCCTGCTCATCGCCCCGCATTTAGAAACGGCTTCCGACCGCCATTTCGGGGATATTGAGCAGTTGCATGAATATGCGCTCACCCATCACTATCCGTTCTATGCACTTACCGCCAGTGGTTTAGAGGCGCGTGCTGACTGGAGTGACAGGACCGGTGCGGAATACCCGTTCCTGACCACCGATGAGACCACGTTGAAGACGATGGTGCGCAGCAATCCCGGTCTGATGCTGTTGCATAATGGTACGGTGGTGGGGAAATGGAGCCATAACGACCTGCCGGTGGTTGGGACGGAGCAGTTCTCCGATTCGCTCGACCGCCAGCCTTTTGTACACCATGCCGCAGCCTCTACGCTTCGCAAAGCAACGACCATCCTGCTCTGGTATGTCGTTCCCCTCTTGCTCCTGACCCTTGCCGACCGGGCGTGGGCATGGACCAAATGGGTACGTAGAAAGAAAAAGAAACAACAGATCGACAGCCAACCTGCCGACCAGCAATAACCAAACGATATGACTAAGATTGCCCAAAAAGTCACCGACCTGATTGGTCGCACCCCACTCTTGGAGTTAGCCCGGTTCTCTGCGCGGCTGGGCCTTGCCACGCCCGTCATTGCAAAAGTAGAGTTCTTCAATCCTGGTGGTAGCGTGAAAGACCGTGTCGCTCTGGCGATGATAGAAGACGCCGAACGTCGCGGGTTGCTGAAGCCTGGCGCCACCATTGTAGAGCCGACGAGCGGCAATACCGGGGTAGGACTGGCTTTGGTGAGTGCCGTGAAAGGCTACCACCTCATCCTGACGATGCCCGAGACGATGAGTATAGAGCGCAGAAAACTTGTTGCCGCTTATGGTGCCGACGTCCGTCTGACGCCTGGCAGCGAAGGGATGGCAGGTGCTATCAAGGCTGCTGAGATTATCCGTGACATGACGCCTGGTGCAGTCATCCTTCAGCAGTTCGAGAATATGGCTAATCCCGAATGCCATTACCACACCACCGGACAGGAAATCTGGGAGGACACCGATGGTACCGTAGATATTTTTGTTGCCGGTGCCGGCACGGGCGGTACTGTCTCTGGCGTTGGTCGGGCACTGAAGGAGCACAACCCTCAAGTGAGGATTGTTGCTGTAGAACCGCTGTCCTCGCCTGTGCTCAGCGGAGGCAAGAGTGGCCCTCACAAGATACAAGGTATCGGTGCCGGCTTTGTTCCTGCCACGTATGATGCTTCGGTAGTCGACGAAGTCATCGCCGTGTCCAACGATGACGCTCTTCGTACGGGTCGTCAGCTGGCCGCTCAGGAAGGTCTGCTGGTAGGTATTTCTGCTGGTGCTGCCGTATGGGCAGCCGTTCAGGTTGCCTCCCGCGAGGAGAATGCCGGCAAGCGTGTTGTCGTTCTGCTGCCAGATACGGGCGAGCGGTACCTCAGCACGGTTCTGTTCAGTGAGGACGAAATGCCGTAGTTTCCAATTGCTAATAGCTGGCTGTGCAGGGGATTCCTGCTGCAATGACGCGGTCGCGGATGGCGTCGAGTACTTCCCGTGGCGCTTTGCTGAGGTTAGGGTAGGGCGTTTCGCGGTCGATGGTGTAGATCATCACCTGTTGTGGTGCGATGGCTTTGACGGCCTCCAGCCACGGGGCGACATAGTATTCTGTGGCGTTGTCGATTTGTGGTCCTCTGAGGAACATGGTTTGTATGATGACATGTCCATCGAATCCGGTCAGTTGCCGGACGATGGTCTCTACGTCATAATGTCCTGTAGGCCGGTCTACTTTCCTTATGAATACCGGGTCTACGGTATCAAGTTTCTGAATGTTGTTGTCGATGCGCCTGAGCGCTTCCACGACATCCTGCCTGTGCAGCTGCGTGGCGTTGCTCAGCACCGATACCTTGGCTTGCGGACAATAGCGGTCGCGCAGTCGGATGGTGTCGTCGATGATGCCGGCGAACAGCGGATGTGCTGTGGGCTCCCCGTTGCCGGCAAAGGTGAGCACGTCGGGCATGGCGCCTTCAGCCTGCATCTGTTGCAGTTTTTGTTCCAATGCTTCTGCCACTTCCTGTCGGGTCGGCCGTTTGCCTTTTGGCAGGAAGTCTTTGTTCAGTCCGCATTCGCAGTAGATACAGTCGAAGGTGCATACCTTGCCATCGCCGGGCATCAGGTTGATGCCCAGAGAGATGCCCAGCCGACGGCTGTGAACGGGTCCGAAGACAGGAGCTTCATATAGTACGGTACTCATTATTTCGTTATCAGCAGTGTTGTTACTTAGTGGGTTGGATGGTCAGTTTGAGCGTGTAAGTCTTTCCTTTCGTGATGGTGTATTTCTCCAGCGCGCCCGGTCCGCACGATCCGTTTCCGATGCCGCGCATGGCAGCGTCGATGTTCAGGACGACTTCCGCCCGCCGCATCTTGTCGATGTCGTGCCCGTATTTGGCGAGCCACAGGTCGCGGTCGGTATAATGGAGTGCAGAGAAGCTGAAGTCACCGGCTATGCGCAGACCTGCTCCGCCATCGTCGGTGAGCTGCAGCCAGCGGGTGTCACACCGCTCGCCCATGGACTGTGCACGTACATAGTATTCGCGCATATTGCTGACGGTGGTCTTGTATTTCCCTACGAAGGCACAATCCTTACGGTCGGGATAGTTCTCCATCGGTCCGCGGCCATACCATTCTATGTTCTCGAGCGTTGGGGCGAGAAGCGTCTGCAGTCCGATGCGCGGATGTGGATATCCTTCGGCTATGTCGAAGTTGGTCTCTACGTCGATGGTGCCGTCGGCATGTAAGGTGTAGGACATGGTGTAGGGCGCTGTGGTACCGCGTATGTCGGCCGTGCGGCTGACGTTTACGGTGACCGTACCGTCGTCGTTGGTTTCGTATTTGAGGGTATTCAGTTTCTCCGTCGTTGTCTTCCATGCCTGGAGTTCTCCCGGAAGGTTCTGCCATTGCGGGATGTCGTTGCTGATGGAGCGGTACCAGTTGAATGTCGGTCCCTGCTGCATGTGCAGCATCTCCTTGCCGTTGTATTGCAGCGAGGTGAGCACGCCGGTCTGCTTGTCGAACGAAGCCTTCATGGCATTGTTCTCGATGTTCAGGATGCGTCTTGACTCTTCGTAGGTACGTAGTGCGTCAGCTGCTGTCGTTGCGGCTATGGTCTGTGGCTGTCCGCCGATGTAGAACTGTTCGGCAGCGACGATGTGTCCGGCGTCGGCCCATCTTTCACCTTTCTTCAGTGCCAGCTCGATGTTGATGAAGTTCTCGCCATCCTGCCCGTCTTTGATGGGGATGGTGACAACGGTCTTGCTCCAGGGTGTCACCGACGGCAGGTCGATGTGTCCTGTAGCCACGCTGTTGCCGTCGGCGAGTTGTGTGTATCTGAGTTCGAAGGCATTGAGGTTGTAGGTGGTGTATCTGTTTTCGAGTTCCACGTCGAGTCCTTTTTCGGTCGCTTCCATTTTGTGGAACTTCACATACTGGTAGATCTGCTTTACCTGTTGGAGTTTCGGCGTGATGCGCCGGTCGGCGGTGATGACACCGTTGCAGCAGAAGTCGTTGTCGTTGGGTGCGTCACCGAAGGAGCCTCCGAAATATATTCCGTTGTCTGCCCTGACCACCTGTCCGTCGGCGGTGCGCCGTACCTTGTAGAGTCCTTGGTCTACCCAGTCCCAGATGCATGCGCCAATCATCCTGACCGATTCGTCTTCGATATAGTCCCAGTATTCACGGAGGTTGCCGATGGCGTTGCCCATGGCATGTGCGTATTCACAGAGGAAATAGGGCTTGTTGTTGCCGTTGCGGTCCTGCTGTCGCATCTCTTTCATGGATGGATACATGCGTGAGTCCATGTCGGCCACTTCGTTTTGTCCTTCGTAGTGTATGAGCCGTCCGCCACCGAACTGGTGGGCATAGTCGGCCTCGGCCTTGATGTTGATGCCGCCGCCGCTCTCGTTACCCATCGACCAGAAGATGACGCTGGGATGGTTGCGGTCGCGCCATATCATCCGGCTGACGCGGTCTACATAGGCGTCGGTCCATGCAGGATTGTTGGAGATGGCGTTGTTGCCGTGGCATTCCTGGTCGGCCTCGTCCATGACGTATAGTCCGTAATAGTCGTAAAGGGCATACATCTTCGGGTCGTTGGGGTAGTGGCTGGTGCGCACGGTGTTGATGTTGTGGCGTTTCATGAGGAGGATGTCCTCAATCATCGACTCCACAGGAACGGCCTTGCCATACATCGGATGGGTGTCGTGGCGGTCAACGCCTTTGAAGTAGGTGAGTTGCCCGTTGATATATACCTTGTTGTTGATGGTCTCCACCTTTCTGAACCCGTGTTTCTGCGAGGTGCACTCCTGCGGATTGCCTTGGCCGTCGAATATCTCGGAGACGATGGTGTATAGGTAGGGGTCTTCGGCGCTCCAGAGGTGCGGGTTGGCGATGGTGAACTCCGGGCCGAACGTGGCACCTCCGGCGAAGCGTCCCTGCTTGGGCTTGATACTGCCGAGGGTGTTCGTCTTTACGGCCACCTCGTTGCCGTCGGCATCGAGCAGTGTGGTCTTGCAGGACCATCCTTCCTGTGCCTTTCCGCTCTCGTTGAGCATGTTGACACTGACGGAGAGCGTTGCTTGGTCGAGTCCTCTGAACTTATCGTTGACGATGATGCTGGCGATGTGCATCTTTGGCATGGCCACGAGATAGACGTCGCGATGGATGCCGGAGAGCCGGAACATGTCCTGGTCTTCGAGGTAGCTGCCGTCCGACCAGCGGTATACTTCCACAGCGACGGTGTTCTTGCCTTTCTTGACGTAGGGCGTGATGTCGAATTCCGAGTCGTTGTTGGCCCCTTGGCTGTAGCCTACTTTCTTGCCGTTCACCCATACATAGAAGGCTGAGTAGACGCCGTCGAAGTGTATGTGTATGGTCTTGTCTCGCCAGTCATCGGGCAGCGTGAAGTCGCGACGGTAGGAACCGACGGGGTTGGGCTCCTTCATGGCGGTGTATCCCTGTTGCGGCTGTATGAATGGCGGGTTGTTCATGTACGGGTAGGTGACATTGGTGTAGATAGGTGTTCCATAGCCCTGCATCTCCCAGTTTGAGGGAACGTCGATGTCGTCCCATCCCGACACGTCGTAGGCGGGCTTATAGAAGTTGGCAGGCCGCTCGTCGGGTTTCTTCGACCAGTTGAACTTCCATTTCCCGTTGAGCAGCATGTAGCGACTCGACTTGGTGCGCAGCCACGGCTTGTCGAAGGCAGGGTCGGTCACCATCTCGTCGAGTTCAGCAAAAGGGATATAGGTAGGATGTCCGTCGAGCTTGTTGATGGCAAAGATGGCCGGGTTCTCCCAGTCTTTATCGCTTATGTTCTTGGCGACGATGGCTTCCACCTTCACGTCCGACTTGACCAGCATCCATGTGGTAAGCGCAGCAGGTGTGCCGGCTTTCACTTGGCTGACGGGCATGCCCGGCTGCGGAGCATCAGTCAGTCCGAGCATCATGCCCGATGACAGACAGGTGAGGGCGTATCCGTCGCCTTGTTTGCGTACGGTCCAGTGCTGGTTTTTGTTCTCCGGGTCCAGCCCCCATTGTATGACGGGTTGCACGGCCGTGCCGTTGCCGTTGTCGAGCATGAAGAACGACCATCCGTTCATCAGTCTGTACACATCGCCTTCGATGTGCTGCAGCTGCCACACCTGTGAGGCGCTGCCCGGCTTACGTTGTTGCAGGGTCATCCGTGATTCGGCATCTACCGATCCCTGATTGTCCATCACCAATCCTCCGGGTGTCTGTAGTTCGTAGTAAGCATTCGTGTCGATAACTTGTGCGCGAATGCCCAGCAGGGCCATTGTCAGAAGCATGGCCGTCATCAGTTGTCTCTTTCTCATTGGTTTTATAGATAGGTTGTTATTTAATCTCCTGCAAAATTACGAAGAAACGTTGAATATGCCATCATCTGCCAGTAAGGGTTTGTGTTAATTAATCGTAAATGTTTTTCCCAAAGCACCGTCAAGGCGCAAAAACAATTACCTTTGCAATACATAAAAGTCCAATATCGAGATTACTACTATGCAGAAATATGCTGACTATATCAAACGGATAGAGATTGACTCCCTGTGGAGCGGCAAGCACCACGTCGTTTGGAACCTCAACCGTCAGGTGAACATCCTCAGTGGTATCAACGGAGAGGGAAAGAGCACCATTCTGAACAAGGTCATCAAAAGCCTCTCTGGAGGCGGTGAGTTTCCCAGTCATATGCTTAAAGGCGTCAAGCTTGACGTCTTTCCCGAGGATGCACGGTGGATACGCTACGACCTCATCCGTACCCTCGACTCGCCCGTGCTCGATCTGGGCACGATGACCCACGTCGACCCGCGCATCTCCTCAGCGCTCGACTTCCAACTCTATCACCTGCAACGCAAATACCTGGACTATCAGGTGAACGTCGGGAATAGGATTATTGAGGTGCTACAGTCCGGCGGACCCGATGCCGCACAGCGTGCGCAAGAACTCTCGCAGCGGAAGACGCGCTTTCAAGATATCGTCGACGACCTCTTCTCGAGCACCGGTAAGTCCATCATCCGCACCGAGAACGAGATACGCTTTTCACAGATTGGAGAGACGCTCGTGCCCTACCAGCTTTCCAGTGGCGAGAAGCAGATGCTTGCCATTCTCCTCACCGTGCTTGTAGAAGACAATGAGAACTATGTCCTTTTCCTCGATGAGCCGGAAGTGAGCCTCCATATCGACTGGCAACAGCGTCTCATCGACCTCATAGTTGAGCTCAACCCCAATGTACAGGTCATCCTCACCACCCACTCGCCCGCGCTCATCATGGACGGATGGATGGACAGCGTCACCGCCGTAGCCGACATCACCGACCAATAATGTCTCAGAATAAGAACGATACATACGGTACGCGTAGCGACGGTCAGGGAAAGACTCATCAGGGCTCGTCGCTCTATGTCTCCTCAGCCTATATCGAAGCCGCCAACAAGCTTCGACCCAAGACGGCGAGGAGGCGCATCGTTGCCTATGTCGAAGCCTACGACGACATCTTCTTCTGGCGCTCCGTGTTCAGTGGCCTTGAGGACGACAGCAGATACTTCGAAGTCATGCTCCCCACAAAGGTCGGAAAGCTGGAACGGGGGAAAAAGGCCGCCATCATGAAGTTGCTTACGCAGCATGTCGGGCAAAACATGATAGCCTGCGTCGATGCCGACTACGACTATCTCGAGCAAGGGGCAACGGCAGCCTCAAGAGTCATTGTCAGCAATCCCTATGTGTTCCATACCTATGCCTATGCCATAGAAAATCTGCAGTGCTACGCACCGTCGCTGCGCGACATCTGTGTGGCAGCAACACTCAACGACCATCAGCTTTTCGATATCGAAGAATACCTCCGGCAGTATTCCGTCGCTATCTTTCCGCTCTTTGTCTGGAGCATCTGGTACTACCGTACCCCCAACTATGCCGACTTCTCCATCACTCATTTCCTGCATGTCATCGAGCCTGGACATTTCACCCTTGAGCGCGCACCACGCCTTATTGCCAACGTCAAGCGGAAGGTGGCTTCGAAAATCGTACAGTTGCAGCAGCTCAACCCCGATGCCAAAAAGAGCTACCTTCATACCAAGGACGACCTTATCAGGCTCGGCGTGACCCCGGAGACTACCTACCTTTTTATTCAGGGTCACCACCTCATGGACAAAGTCGTCTTCCCCATGCTTAAAGCCATCTGTGATAAACTCATCCGAGAGCAGCAACAGGAAATCTCCCACCAGAGCCTGCACGACACGCAGCGACGCAACGAACTGGCCTGTTACAACGGAAGCATCACCGACATTCAGACCCTTCTCCGCCGTAACACCGGCTATCAGCAGGCCGACCTCTTCCGCCGCATCGTCAGCGATGTGGAAAGCAGAATGGTTCCAGCCTGCCCGCCGGAAGGATAGCCCGCTGTCACCATGGCGACAACGGTTTTCCAGTACCAGGATCGGAAGGCCATTCCTCCTCCTCATCCTCGATGATGTCCAATTCTCTTTTCTTGTCAGAACCCGTTATCATTGTCGGTTCATTCTTCGACAAAAACACCATGGTGTCGGGCTTGTCGTATGGACGCCGTCTGTCGGCAACTATTGAAATGATGCTTTTCTTCATAGTAGTCTCTCCTTACTTTAGAATGATGGTCTTGCCATTGTTTATATAAATGCCCTTCGAGGGTTGCTGTATACGGCGACCGTTCAGGTCGTAATAGACATCCATACGATGATCCCTTGCGCCAGGAACTTCTCTGATGCCGGTAGTCGTGGCGTCAATGGGCATAAACACTCTTGCTCCTTCACCACTGGTAGTGAGGTAACCGCGATAAGCGGGAATGATATCATCCGTCCAGTGGTAGAACCCTACACCGTTGTTGCCTTTTATCAGCATATAGGTGTTGGCTGGAGTAGCGATGTCGGTGGCAGAGCCTTGCAGGTCGTTGTCGGATAATGTACCAGTCGCGTCAGAATAGGTCATTGTGGTTGACGGGGCTGAAGATTTCAGCACCACGGCATTGCCGGCAGGGATGGTCTTGTCGGCCACCTCGGTCAGCGTCACCTCCGTCTGGTCGCCGCTGATCTGTGCGGTAAAGACAGTGGTGTTCTCGTCGGCGGTATAGCCTGCTACATTATTATAATAGGTAGCCCAGTAGGAGCCCTCGCCGTCGCTGTTGAGAGTCACTAACTCATTAACCGTCCAGCCTGCAGGTATGCCGCTGTCACCCGTCTGCCACGAGGTCATTCCGTAAGTTTTGACAAAGGTGCCTGTGGAGGAAACATTACCAACCCACTCTTCTACCGCCAATTCTTCGCCGATGTCGGTGGCGAGGCACTTCACGTAGTTAAGAGACGTGCAGCCATAGAACATCCGGTAGTACGCTCCATCAGCGACTTTCGCTGCTGGCAGGACGGGAGCCTTTTGAAGGCTGGTACATCCTTGGAACATATTTTGATAGACACCATGTGCAAGTGTGGTGGCAGGTAGTTCAGGAGCCTCAGTTAGGCTTGTGCAGTCCTGGAACATCTGCATGTAGCAGTCCATGGTTCCAAAGGAATAGTCATCTGGGCTATTGTAATAATCGGGGCGCATCTCCGTAGCAGGCAATTCAGGCGCCACCGTCAGTCCTGTGGCACGGAACATTTCTGCATAGCACTGTGCCTCCAACGTGGTAGCAGGCAATTCGGGTGCGTGGGTAAGTCCCAAACATCCTGCAAACATGCCAAAATAGCATGCGGGAGTAATGGTCGTGGCTGGCAGCACCAAGTCGTTTTCAGGATGACTCTTGATAGTGGTATTGGTTATTGGTGCATATTCATCGTTATAGCCAGCACAGAAGAGGTATCCAAAGTTCCAATCACCCGTGAGTGTCTTTAAGGTAGCATAGTTGTCGGCATCTATCAGGCTCATCACATTGCCATAGACATACCCATCGGCAGTGCTGGTGATATGACATTCATAACCATTGCCATTGCCGTGATATGAAGCATTGGTGCCACGGAAAGCTACTTTGTCGCCTGCGTTAACATGGATGCCATCACCAAAAGTGACAGGCCAGTTGCCGGTGCTGCTGGTGATTCCCGCTGCATCTGCCGGCCATGACGAATAAGTAGTCCAGGTGCCTCCATTTACCTGATATTCGATAGGCGTCAATACCACTGGGTGGTCGTAGGAATAAGTAATTGAGAAGGTGATATCGCCTTCGCTGGTCGCCTCAATGGTGAGTGGCGTGGAAGCCATCGACGGTGATTCGTCATTGAACACCGGACGAATGCACTGGCCGTCGAGGCGTCCGCCATATTCGTACCATCCCCAGTCGTCCCAGCCGAGGTAGTAGGCACCGCCATCATCCTCCGGATTAGTGGTGCGCGACCAGTAGGCTCCGCCGTCGAGCAGCATGTCGTCGATACGCCAGCTCGTGGTGGGCAGGAAGATGGTGTTGCCGTTGGGGCCTGTCACCTCGTAGCCATTGACCTCCTGCAGGGTGGTCTGAGTCCACGTACATTGTTCCTTCAGCTCGTCCAGCTGCTGCTTGCTCGGCATACGCCACTCCGGGCCCCAGTTGACGTAGGCAGCATCATCCTCCGGGTCAAGCTCATCCTTGCCGTCGGTGAAGCCGTCCTTGCCCCGGCTGCTGTCGGTGCAGTATTTGGTGAACCAGGTGTCTTGGCCAGCCACCTCTGCCCATTTGTAGTTCTCCCAGTTGAACAGATAGCCGTCGGAGGGGTCGCTGCCGTGTCCTTCTGTGTCGCCCCAGGCAAAGAAGAGACCCGTGTCGTGCGGGTTGCTGGCTCCCACATTGCACGTCGCCCACAGCGTGCCGCTGGGCAGGCCGAGGTCAACAAACTCCTTTTTCGTTTCTTGCAGCGTCTCAAGTTCAACCCTCGTGTAAATCACCGTGGTTGCTTCCGAATCATAAATGACGTTTGCGTCGACGTGTCTGACGTTCGAGCCGTTGATAATGTTGTACCACACGTCGGTCACAGTTCTTGAATCGAGATGGGTGACAATGCATTTTTTTACATCGGCAAGATTTTCGACGTTTTCTGCCCTTGCAGCCGTTTGTACATCAAACGCCGCTTTGAAGCCTTCGTCAATGTCATAGAGATTTGAGTTGGTTTCGGACAAGACCGTTTTGCCCGCGTAGTACAGCGTTCCTACATACTGGGCGCTGCTCCAGTTCTTGTTCATTGCTGCGATAAGCTCGGGGTCAGAGCAGAGTGCCAGACCGGTGGCCTCCACATCAGCCTCTGTCCCGTCGAGCAGCGTAGCGTAGCTGCCGTCGGTCATGCCCTGCAGACCGCTGAGTAGGTTGTTGATGACATTCTCTTTTCGGCTCATATTGTCCGAAAACAGGTATTTAGTCATCGTCACGCCATCCACTACGACTTCACCAGCATAGACAGTGGATTTCTTAGTGATGTTTTCTGATGTTGTAACGGTAGAGACACTGTTTTGTCCCCACGTCGACAGGTGGGCTAATAAAGCAGCAAAGAGCAGCGTTGCCGTTCGTGCCGGGAATGATTTGTGATTTTGTTTCTTCATAATCGTTACAGTTATATTAGGTGAAACATTCAATCTTCGTCCCCAAAGTTACGTATAATCTACAAGCTGCGGAGCACGGAGCAATGGTGTTTTGACGAAACGAGGGCAGGGAGTGACGAAAGAGACGCGTGGCATGACGAAAGAAAAAAAGTAAGAATGATGACATGTTTAGTGATTGCGATTTGTAAGAAAATGCGTAAATTTGCAACCGATGGACAAAAGATTTTTTTTCTTTCTGGCGATACTTGTGTCTTCGCTTTGCAGTAGTGCCGAAGAGGTGCTGACGCACAACTTGAGTTACCGCCGCTTTACCACGCTCGACGGCCTGTCGCAGATGCAGACGGAGACGGTGTGGCAGGACTCGCGCGGGTATATTTATATAGGCACGCTGTCGGGCTTCGTGCGCTACGACGGCCTGACGCTGACACCTTTTCTTCGCGGACAGCGCGAGAATATCGTGGGCTTCCAAGAGGTGGGCGGACAGGTGCATGCCATGGGCTTCGTACGGCAGTGGTCTATCCGTCGTTCGGCAAGCTCAAGAGCTGACGACGATATTTCCAAGATGCCGATAGACCCGGAAGGCAACTTCCTGCTCAACAACTTCAACGCTGCCGACCTGCCTTCGGGTTATGTGCTGCTGGAGGACAGACAAGAAAAGGACCGCCGATTATGCCGCATGACGACGACGGGGTTGAAGTCCGTGATGACCTCTCCACTTTTCGACGAGATGACTCCCGACCGCAAGATGTACCTTGACACGACAGGCGTCTATGTGCCCACGCCGCAGGGCGTGTATCGGCTGCAGGAGGGCCATGTGGCTAAGATAATCACCGACAAGTCCGACGTCTTCGCGTTCACCCGAACGGCCAAAGGGCTTTACGCACTGGCTGCCGACGGACTCTACCTTGTGGAGTCAGACGGTCTGACGCTCTTGAGCCGTCACCACTTCGACTCTCTTGACTACGGCCTGTTCGTTAGTCAGAACCGACAAGGGCAGCTCATCGTGGCCGACTCCCACACCATCTGGCTATACGACAGCGGCCTGTGGCGACGACTGGCTACGGGTTTCAACATGATAAAGGGTCTGTTCATAGACCGGTGGAACCGACTGTGGGCTGCCACCTACCAAGGGGCTTACTGTTTCTTCCACTGCAACTTCGAGAACCATCGGTTGACAGACAGCAACGACATCGTCAGGGCGTTAGCCTTCGACGGCAGACAGATGGTTATGGGAACTCTAAATGGTAAGATAATATCTGGTGGACGGCTATTGGCCGAAGACGGAGAAAACTTCTTCGCTCCCAGTGCCACCATCATTGGCGGCAAGGTGTATATGGCGTCAGGTACTGATGTCGCAGCCATTGATGGCGACACCGTCAGCTGGCTGGGATTGCCCGACGGCAGGTATCAGTTTGTGAGCCGCTTTGGCAACCGTCTCATCATCGGCACGCGAGGCAGTGTGCTGGCATATCATACCGACACGGGTCAAATCGACACGCTGACTACAGAGACCGTCCGTCCGTGGTGTGCTGCCGACGACGGACAGGGGCGGCTGTGGATAGGCTGCAACCCCGGACTGTACCGACTGACAGGCATTGAAGATAATAAGGTAAGCATGGAGAAAGTGAAGAGCACGCCATCGACGCTTGTCGTCACCACGATGGATGGCGACGGAAAGGGACATGTCTGCTTCGCCCTTGGCGACTCGCTCTTCGCCATCAACAGTGGCGAGATACGTCCTATGGCCGAGGCGCTGCCTGTGCTCCGGGGACACGAGATTCGTTCCGTCCATGTGTCTCCGCAGGGATATCTTGTTGTGGCGACTATTGACGGACTTATGGTGGCACGTATTGACGACAGCTGCCGTGCAAGGGATATCCACTGGTTCGACACGCAGAACGGCTTCACCATGATAGAGCCGCTGATGGCCACGATGGCTGAGACCGATGACGGCTCCGTGTGGCTTGCGGGCTTGGAGGAGACGATGTCGTTCCGTCCAGACCTGTTGCTCGATGATAACCAGGAATCTACCGTCGTGGAGGCTCCCCGGCCATGGTGGCTTCAGTGGTGGGCGTGGCTTTGCGGCATCCTACTGCTGGCTCTCGCCGTGTGGTGGATGACACGCAAGTTTGAACAGCGGCATGCCCGCAGGAGAATGGAGCGCCTGGAAGAAGAAAAGTCGAAGAAGGAATTGCAGCTGAGTGCCGTTCGTCTGAAGGCTATCCCGCATTTCCACTCTAATGTGATGGCCGGCATAGAATATTTCGTGTCGAACCACTCCACCGACGAGGCTACCCATTACCTGAAGCTCTACTCTGACTTTACCAACCAGACCCTTGCCGATATCGACCGTCCGTCGCGTTCTGTTGCCGACGAGGTTGATTACGTCAGAGCCTATCTGGAGCTGGAGCAGCTGCGCTATGGCGAGCGATTGCAATATGCTGTCAACGTGAGTCCGGAGGTCGACCAGAACGTCATGCTCCCCACGATGCTGTTGCACACCTTCTGCCAGAATGCCGTCAAACACGGAATTGCCAACAAGACGGGTGTGGGACATGTGACGGTGAATGTCAGTCGTGAACGTCGTGAAGGAACCGAAGGCGTGCTCATCAGTGTCAGCGATGACGGGGTGGGACGTTCGGAGGCGGCCCACCTCGGAGGTCCGTCGACCAAGCAGGGACTGAAGATCCTCAGCCAGCAGATAGACCTCTACAACCGTACCAACAAACATCATATACAACAGCATGTGACTGACCTCACTGACAGCGAAGGGCATCCTGCCGGCACGTGCTTCGAGACATGGGTGCCCGTGGAGTTTAGGTATTGAGTATAGAGTTGAAGACCCCTCCCGGCCTCCCCCTGTAGGGGAGGGGCTTTCAGTTTAGGGTTTAGAGTAGTTAAAGAGTTGAGAGTTTAGCGAATAAAGAGATTATGAAGAAACTGAAGACTATTGTCGTTGAAGATGAGCGACTGCCGCGTCTGTCGCTGCTGGCCAAGTTGGAAGACTTCCGCCACACCGTGGAGGTGGTGGAATCCTGCGACAATTATGACAGCGCACGTATGAGCATCCTCCGCCACCGGCCCGACCTGCTCATCCTCGACATACAACTGCAAGGACGCGACTCCCTGCAGTTGCTGGAAGAACTGAAACAAACGGTGCCGTTGCCTTATGTCATCTTCACCACGGCCTATAGCGACCGCAAATACCTGATGAACGCCATCAAGCTGTCGGCCGTAGACTATCTGCTGAAACCCATAGACAAGGGAGAACTGGCCCATGCCATTGCCAAGGCTGCTGACAGGGCTGCGTTAGAGACTGCAGAAGCGTCACACCAGCCGGAGAAACTGAGTTTCAAATCGGTGAACGGAAAGTTATTCTTACCAGCCGACGACATCGCATACATCAAGGCCGAGGGTAACTACGCCAGCATCAGCTCCTTCCACGGGTGCGACATGGTTCTGGAGAACCTTCTGACGTTGGAGTTGCGACTGCCCGGAAATGTCTTTGTCCGTGTCGACCGCAGCACCATCGTCAACATACAAAAGGTTTATCGGTTGAACCACCAGCAGCACATCTGTATCCTGCGCTCTGCCGAAGGGCACGAGCTACGTCTGGAAATGTCCAGAAGCGGAATGGAGAAGCTGATGGATGCCGTGGGATGACGTTTTGTTATCTTCCGAAAAACGTATTGAACTGCACGCATACGGCACGGCTGACGGAGATGTCGCGGCCTGTGTCGGTAAGCAGTCCCGACTGTTCGTCGCGGCGGAAGACCTGAATCTTGTTGCTGTCGCGGCAGCAGCAGAGCAGGAAACGGCCGTTGGGCGTGATGTTGAACTGGCGCGGGTGGGCTGCAGTGGGCTGGTAGCCGATGTGTGTGAGCAGTCCAGACTGCTTGTCGACGGCAAAGATGGCAATGCCTTCGGCTTGCAGCCGGTTGCTGGAATATAGGAACCGTCCGTCGGGACTCAGGTGGATATCGGCGCCGCCGCGTGCCCCCACACTGTCCGACACTACCTCCTGCAGCTGGCTCAGTCGTCCGTCGGCATAGGCGAACACGGTCACCTTGCCCGACAGCTCGCTCATCAGGTAGGCATGCCGTCCGTCGTTGCTGAACACGAGGTGGCGGGGGCCGGAGTCAGCACCGATGGTGGCTGCCACACCATTCTCGGCAATCGTTCCCTCGTTCAGCCGGAATGACAGGATGCGGTCGGCACTGAAGTCTGTGGCCAGCACGTAGTGTCCGTCGGGGGTGAAACAGGAGCAATGGACGTGCGGACTTGACTGCCGCAGGGTGTCTGGTCCGCCCGTGGCGCCGGCAAAGAGGCGCGCGAGTGTGGCCTTCCTGCCTTGTTCGCTCAGTGTGAAGGTGCTCATCGAGCCGCCAGAGTAGTTCGCAGTGACGGCAAGCGTGCCGTTGGTCGCTACGTAGCAGGGGTCGGCGCCATTGGTGGGTTCCGATGCGACAAGCCTCATGCTGCCGTCGTGGCGGTCAAGCTGGATGATGTTCAGCGATGCCAGGCTGTCGCTGGTTTCGCTGACGGCATAGACCAGTTCTCCGTATGGTGCGATGGTGAGGTACGAGGGGTTGACCGCCGCAAGCGAATCGAGCAGCAGGGCTTCGCCCGTCTCCTGATTAAACCGATAGGAGTAGATGCCGGTGCTACTGCCGTCGGTATAAGTCCCGACGACCATTGTCAGCTGTGTCTCGCCGCTGTCTTTCCCCTGATGACATCCGGCAAGCATAAGCAGCATGACGGCGGCAGTGATGATGTTTCTCTTTTTCATGTGATTTTTTATTTGCCCACGAACAAACAGGCATGCGTTTGTCGGTGGATAAGGAAAAAGCCCTGTGGTAACGCTTCTTGGTGTTGGCGTTGCCACAGGGCCGTCTATAGGTTGTTCACACCTGCGGATGGCAGACTGTTGGTTGTCGTTTTCATAGCGTGGTGTGAGACTCGCTTCTATGGGTTAGCGGCGACCTCCGAAACCGCCTCCACGACTGCCACCGGAGCTGCGGCCGCCGCCACTGCTGTGGCTGGACGAACCTGCGGAGCTGTGGCTGGAGCTGCTGCCGCGGCTGAACGAGCTGTTGCTGCTGCGTGAGGAGGAACCTCCGAAAGAGCTGCTGCTACGTGTCGATGAGCTGCTGCTGCGTACTGACGAGCTGCCATACGAGCTGCTGCGTGCCGATGAGGACGAGCGTGCCGATGAGCTGCCATACGAGTTGCTGCGTGCTGACGATGATGAGCGTGCAGGTGTTGCGGATGAGCTGCTGCGTACTGAAGAGCTGCCAGTGGCGTTGCTGCGTACTGACGATGAGGTGGCGCCTCCGAAGGAGCGTGTCGACGATGACGACTCTTGCATCCTTGAGCTGCTGCCTGCGCTCCTTGCAGGAGGATTGTTCACCGTGGTGCGCGTGCTGCTCTCACGTCCGAAGCGGGTGGAGCTGCTTCCGTTGCTTCCGTTGCGGTTGCCGCCGAACGATCCGCTGTTGCCGCTGCGGCTGCCGCCGAAGGCACCATTGCCCGAGTGAGTGTTGCCAGTGGCGCCTGAACGGCTGCTGGCAGAGCCCATGCGTCCGTCGGTTGCCGTGCTGTGGCCGTTGGCGTTAGGCCGTGCGTTGTCGCCGAAGCGCACACCGCTGTTGTTGCCGTGGCTGGGCGGGTTCATGCCGCGGTTGCCCTGTCCGTAGTCACCACGATGGAAGCCGTCGCGCATGCCGCTGTGATGGCCGCCGGGGCGTGAGTGGTGCCAGTCGCGACCATGATACCAGGAGCGTCCGCCGTTGTGGTGCCAGGAGTGGCCGCCGCGGTAAACGGCATAGAAGCGGGGCATTCCGAAGTAGAAATAGTCACGATAGGGATAGCGGGCATAGATGCCGAAGTGCCAGAAACCGTCGCGCCAGTAGAGGGGGCGATAGAAGTAGGAGGCGTTCAGGAATGCCCTGTACTGCCAGTCGAGCAGTATATAGCTCAGATCGAGGTTGCGATGCTCCCAGTAGAGCCCATAGAGGTCGTTATAGTGGTTGACACTCATGAGGTAGTCGAGGTTGATCTCGTATGCTGCCTCATACTGCTCTTCGGTGAGGTTGAGCTCGTAGGCCATCTTGTCGGTGAGGAACAGAGCCTGCTGGCGAGCCTGCTCATAGCTCATTGCGCTGGCCGAGACGACCGTCATGCAGATTGCTGCGAAGGTGATGAGTAGCTTCTTCATAATTATTGTCCTTTCTCTTTGCTTTATGGTTGTTAATACTCCGTTGTTAATGGTTCACGGTGCAAAGTAACAAACTTTTTTTTATCCCTGCAAGGGGAAAATCCCTAAGAAAAGGAGGAAAATCCCTAAACGTGAAAAAACGCCCGTCGGCAGTAGTGCCGTTCAGCCTACAGCGCTGTGATGACGATGGTCTTGAAGTAGTCTTTCAGGATGCCGCCGTATTGGTTCTGTGAGTCGGAGACGAGGATGATGACTTGCCGTCCGTCGGTAAGGCGCGGTCCCAGGCACATCCCCTCGTAGTTGGCCAGTGAGCGGCGTGTCAGGTTCAACCGGGTTTTCCATTTTGCGACGAGTTGCTTCTTTAGGGTGCCGTCGTCGTCGAACGCAGTGTCTCCATGCGGAGCCACCCGATAGATCTTGTTCACGACGAAGGAGCCGATTTTCTTCTTGGGCACGAAGAACTCACGTTCCATGACGAGCAGCGTCCCGTCAGCTAATGCCAGCAGTTCGCTCACGCCGTGGGCATAGTGCAGCGGCTTGCGCTTGGCAGTAGGCTCGTCGAGGCAGTAGGCGTAGCATCCCTGTGGGGTGAGGTCGGCCGAGAAGGAACAGATGCTGACGGGAGCCCCTTCCTGACAGGTCCAGAACTGTCGGCTGATGCTGTCGTAGGTCAGCGCTTCCAGCCCTTGGTCGCCGTCAAGAAGGCCGTAGACCTGTTGCGTGGGCAGCTGGCGGCCGGTGAGCCGTCCCTGCCGGTCGCACTCCCTGACGGTGGTCGTAGCCTCGCTGGTCAGCCACAGCGTCTGGCTTTGTGGCACGTAGGCGATGGCTTCCTCGTCATCACTCTTCATTCCTGTCGAGATGAAGTCTTCGCATGCTACGCGGCGCAGCTTGCCCGAGATGCTGTCGATGTCGATGGTGAACAGGTAGAACCCCATCTGGTCGGCTTTGTCGCTCACCAGTGCGTAGTGGTTGCCGGCAAAACGGGTGATGCCGCTGTAGTTGCCTGCGGGCACGGCCTTCTTGAATGCCTTCTGCCGGTTCATCCTCGAGAGTTCCAGCGGCAGCTGTGCATTTCCTGCAGTGGCGATGATGCAGAGCATTATAATAAGAATACTTCTTTTCATTGTCATCCTCTTGACTTCGTTGCAAAAGTACGAAATTCTTTTCATTCCGGCATCATCATTTGTAGGTATTTTTATGACATTCCTTTGTCCATGTGGCAAAAAAGCAGTAACTTTGAAGTCGCAAAGGAATAGGTAAGCTATGAAACTGTCAGAACTGAAAAATGGTCAGCGGGCCATCATCGTGAAGGTGATGGGTCACGGCGGATTTCGCAAGCGCATCATCGAGATGGGATTTGTGAAAGGTCAGCTCGTGGAGGTGCTCCTCAACGCACCGCTGCAGGACCCTGTGAAATATCGTATTATGGGTTATGAGGTGTCGCTGCGTCGCGATGAGGCAGCCCTCATCGAAGTGCTCAGCGAGGACGAAGCACCCCAAGAGCAGCCAGAGCCCGTCGCCCTGTCAGACGACGATGCCGAAAAGGACGTCGAGCGTCCCATCATCGATGTTGGAAACATACGCCACGAGGCCGGACGCCGCCACCGCACCATCAACGTTGCCCTCATCGGCAACCCGAACAGCGGGAAGACGTCGCTCTTCAACTATGCATCCGGAGCCCATGCCCGTGTGGGCAACTACTCCGGCGTCACGGTCGACGCCTCTGTGGCTCATGCGTCGTTCTTCGGATATGAGTTCAACCTCACCGACCTGCCGGGAACCTATTCCCTGTCGTGCTATTCGCCAGAGGAACTCTATGTGCGCGAGCACCTCATCGAGCAGGTGCCCGACGTCGTCATCAACGTTGTCGACGCCTCGAACCTCGAACGCAACCTCTATCTCACCACGCAGCTCATCGACATGGACCTGCGCATGGTGTGCGCACTGAACATGTACGACGAGTTCGAACGGCGCGGCGACCAGGCCGACACCAACACCCTTGCCACACTCTTCGGTATGCCGATGGTGCCGACATCATTCAAGAGCGGCATGGGCGTCAAGGAACTCTTCAAGGCCGTCATCCAAGTCTATGAAGGCACCAACCGCCACGCCCGCCACTTCCATATCAACTACGGCCACGAGATAGAAGACGGCATACGCTATATTCAGAAATACCTGAAGCCCGACCCCACCATCACCCCACGCTACAGCACCCGCTACCTGGCCTTGAAACTGCTGGAGCACGACACCCATATCGAAGCATACATCCGCGAGAAGGCAGGCACGAAGGCTACGGCCATCTTCTCTGAGCGCGACAAGGCTGAGGCGCGTGTCGTCGAGGAGACGGCCATCGATGCCGAGACAGCCATCACCGATGCCAAATACGGATTTATCAACGGAGCCCTCGCCGAGGCTGGATTCCAACAGGGAACGCTGCAGGACACCTATCGCTCCACCCATCTCATCGACCGCGTGCTCTCGAACCGCTGGCTGGGATTCCCCATCTTCTTTCTCATCCTCTACATCATGTTCGAGACCACCTTCACCCTCGGACAATACCCGATGGACTGGATAGAGGCCGGCGTAGGCTGGCTGGGCGACTGGCTCACTACAATGCTGCCGCCAGGACCCGTGCAGTCGATGCTCGTCGACGGCGTCGTGGGCGGCGTAGGGTCGGTCATCGTCTTCCTGCCGCAGATCCTCATCCTCTATTTCTTCATCTCACTCATGGAAGACTCTGGCTATATGGCACGCGCAGCCTTCATCATGGACCGTCTCATGCACCACATGGGACTCCACGGCAAGTCGTTCATCCCCCTGATTATGGGCTTCGGATGCAACGTGCCCGCCGTCATGGCCACACGTACCATCGAAAGCCGACGGTCGCGACTCATCACCATGCTCGTGCTGCCTTTCATGTCGTGTTCCGCACGACTGCCCATCTACATCATGATCGTCGGAACCTTCTTCGCCGTGGAATACCGCTCGGTGGTGATGATCTCACTCTATGCCGTGGGCATCGTCATGGCCGTCATCGTCAGTAAGCTGTTCTCCACCTTCGTCATCAAAGGCGAAGACACACCCTTCGTCATGGAACTGCCTCCCTACCGCATGCCGACGGCAAAGGCCATCGGACGCCATACGTGGGAGAAAGGAAAGGAATACCTTAAGAAGATGGGAGGCATCATCCTCGTGGCCAGCATCATCGTCTGGGCTCTCGGCTACTTCCCCCACGACGACAGCCTCTCCCTGCGCGAACAGCAGGAACAGAGCTACATCGGAAGGGTGGGGCAGGCCATCGAACCCGTGTTCCGGCCGCAGGGCTTCAACTGGAAACTCGACGTCAGCCTCATCGCCGGCGTCGGAGCCAAGGAAATCGTAGCCTCCACCATCGGCGTCCTCTACGCAGGCGAAGACCAGTTCTCTGAGGACAGTGCCTTCTCCTCCGAACAAGAGAAATACTCACGCCTCTACCAACTCATGACGGCTGACGGACTAACGCTACAGGCCGCCTACGCCTATCTGTTGTTTGTCCTCCTCTATTTCCCCTGTATTGCAACCATCGTTGCCATCAAGAACGAGACCGGGTCGTGGCGGTGGGGACTCTTTGCAGCCCTCTATACAACAGCCGTTGCCTGGATAGTCTCAGCACTGTTCTATCAGCTGGCAGCGCCCTGAACATACGGACAGACGTTTTTTTAAAAGACAGACGAACATACGGACATACGTTGTTTTTAAGACAGACGAACAGACGGACAGACGTTTTTTTTAAAGACAGACGAACATACGGACATACGTTGTTTTTAAGACAGACGAACAGACGGACAGACAGACGTTTTTAAAAAGACATACGAACAGACGAACATACGTTGTTTTATAAGACATACGAACGCTGAAGGTGGCACTCCATCTGCGTGCCATCTATGAAAGTTTACCGGACAGCATTATAAAAAACAAGCATTGGCCTTTCCAATAGTCAGAGTTGGAAAGGCCAATGCTAAGAGATGGTTTTGCCATTGCTAAGAGTTTTTTTTGTCAATACTAAGAGATGGTTTTGTCGAAGGTAAGGAACGTGCGACCAAAATAAGCTATTTTGGTATGCCCATCCTACTTCTGTGCTTTTCAATGAGTTAGGAACGGTGGTTTTCGGAAGGTTTTTACTTGCTTCCGTTCTTGGTGAAGCGCACGAAAAACCGAGGGTACAAGCTGTGCCTGTACCCTCGGTTGTCAGTAGGTGACGCATTATGCGCCTGTAGTTGTCTTTGCCGGATAATCAGCGATGTGACTGGTTTTGCCTTGCCGCTTAATCCTTCGGCACGCTTTGCAGGGTCTTCTCGATGTCGGCGTCGGTGAGTTTGTAGTTCATCAGGTCGCCGTTGAGATACTGCTCATAGGCCGTCATGTCGATGAGCCCGTGGCCGGAGAGGTTGAAGAGGATGACTTTCTCCTCGCCCGTCTCCTTGCATTTCTTGGCCTCGCGGATGGTAGCGGCGATGGCGTGGCTAGACTCGGGTGCGGGGATGATGCCTTCGGTGCGTGCGAAGAGCATGCCAGCCTCGAAGGTCTCCAGCTGCGGAATGTCGACGCCATGCATCAGTCCGTCCTTGATCAGCTGGGAGACGATCATTCCGGCACCATGGTAGCGCAGACCACCGGCGTGGATGTTGGCGGGCTTGAAGTCGTGGCCCAGCGTGTACATCGGCAGCAGGGGCGTGTAGCCGGCCTCGTCGCCGAAGTCGTAGCGGAACTGTCCGCGCGTGAGCTTCGGGCAGCTCTCCGGCTCGGCAGCGATGAACTCCGTCGTCTTGCCGTCCTTGATGTTATGGCGCATGAAGGGGAAGGCGATGCCGCCGAAGTTCGAGCCACCGCCGAAGCAGGCGATGACGATGTCGGGATATTCACCGGCCTTCTCCATCTGTTTCTCGGCTTCCAGTCCGATGATGCTCTGGTGGATGGCCACGTGGTTGAGCACGGAGCCCAGCGTGTACTTACAGTTCGGAGTCGTCGTGGCCAGCTCTACGGCCTCGGAGATAGCCGTGCCGAGCGAGCCGGGATGGCGCGGGTCGCGGGTGATGATGTCCTTACCGGCACGCGTCGACATCGACGGCGACCCCGTCACGGCAGCGCCGAAGGTGCGCATGATGCTCGAGCGGTAGGGCTTCTGCTGCATGGAGATCTTCACCTGATAGACGGCGGCCTCGAGTCCGAACACCGATGCGGCATAGCTCAGTGCTGCACCCCACTGTCCGGCACCCGTCTCGGTGGTGACGTTCGTGGTACCTTCGGCCTTGGCATAGTAGCACTGCGGAAGGGCAGAGTTGATCTTGTGTGACCCCAGCGGGTTCACGCTCTCGTTCTTGAAGTAGATATGTGCCGGCGTGCCGAGGGCTTCCTCAAGGGCGTAGGCACGTACGAGCGGTGTCGAGCGGTAGTACTTATACTTCTCGAGCACGGGCTCGGGGATGTCGATGAAAGCATGTTCCTGGTCGAGTTCCTGCACGCAGCACTCGCGAGGGAAGATATGCGCCAGGTCGTCGACGCCAAGGGGTTGCTTCGTTGCCGGGTGTATGGGGGGCAGCGGCTTGTTGGGCATGTCGGCCTGGATGTTATACCACTGTTTCGGCAGTTCACTCTCTTCGAGGATAAATTTCTTTTGTCTCATAGTTCTCTTGTTTTTTGTGTTAATAACATATTTATTTTTTATTCTCTCTTTTTTTTCTCTCTCCCTTCCCTTTAGGGAGGGGGCGGGGGTAGGATCCTTCTAAGAAAAAAGGCCTGTCGCGGGTGCGGCAGGCCTTTTGTGTATCTCAGATGTCTCTACACGGCTTTAGCGACTCACGACTTTTTCAATCTTGAGCGACGCCACCACCAGTTGTTAGACATGTTCTGTTTCATATGTTCTGTATCTTTTTGTAATGATTTCTGCGGCAAAGGTAAGCAGAATGTTTCAATCTTGCAAATTTTTTGGCAATTATTTTTTCAAATCATTAAAAAATCGCTCCTGCGGGTTTCACTTTCAGTTCTACATTGCGGTACAGTCCGCCAGACTTACTTTCTTTACTAGAGTGAATGACGATGGTGTATCCATTGTAGCTGCCATAGTAGCCCTCTCCGGGGCGCGTTGCGAATTTGTCGCTATTCCCCTGGGTGTTGCCCTGGGCTGATATCTCATTGCCCCTTCGGGGCGCTTTGCGAATTTGTCGCTATTCCCCAGGGTGTTGCCCTGGGCTGATGTCTCATTGCCGGGCGCGTTGCGATTGTCATAAATGAGTAATTATGATTCCCCCTCATCTTTGTTGGGCAAACAGCTCAAGCCGGCAGGGGTAATCATAATTACTCATTTCTAATTTCTAATTACTAATTACTAATTAGCTCTTGCAAGGGCACCAGGGCTTGAGCTGCTGGAAGAAGTCGTTGCCCTTGTCGTCGACGAGGATGAAGGCGGGGAAGTCTTCCACGCGGATCTTCCAGATGGCCTCCATGCCGAGTTCGGGATATTCCACGCACTCAATCGACTTGATGCTCGACTGGCTGAGCACTGCTGCTACGCCACCGATGGTGCCGAGGTAGAAGCCGCCATGTTTCTGACAGGCATCGGTGACGACCTTCGAACGGTTGCCCTTGGCAATCATCACGAGCGATGCACCGTGGTCCTGGAACTCATCAACATACGGGTCCATGCGGTTGGCCGTGGTGGGTCCCATCGAGCCGCAGGGATAGCCTTCGGGCGTCTTGGCCGGTCCGGCATAGAGGATGGGGTGGTCCTTGAAGTACTGAGGCATCTCCTCGCCGGCATCCAGACGGGCCTTCAGCTTGGCATGGGCGATGTCGCGGGCCACGATGATGGTGCCCTTCAGGTTGACGCGGGTGGAGACGGGATATTTCGTCAGTTCCTGGCGTACGGCATCGATACCCTTGTCGAGGTCGATGACGATGCTCTGCTGGCCTTCGCCGGCCTTGGCATATTCTGCAGGGATGAGTTCGCCGGGGTTGGCATCCATCTTCTCCAGCCAGATACCGTCGGCATTGATCTTGGCCTTGATGTTACGGTCGGCCGAGCAGCTGACGCCCATGCCGATGGGGCAGGAGGCACCGTGGCGCGGCAGACGGATGACACGGATGTCGTGGGCAAGATACTTGCCGCCGAACTGTGCGCCGAGTCCGATCTTCTGGGCTTCCTTCAGGAGCTTCTCCTCGAGGTCGATGTCGCGGAAGGCACGTCCTGTCTCATCGCCCGTGGTGGGCAGTGAGTCGTAGTACTTGATGCTGGCGAGCTTCACAGTGAGCAGGTTCTTCTCGGCCGATGTACCGCCGATGACGAAGGCGATGTGGTAGGGCGGGCAGGCTGCCGTGCCGAGGCTCTTCATCTTCTCAACGAGGAAGGGCAGCAGGGTGCCTTCGTTCTGAATGGTGGCCTTGGTCATGGGGTAGAAGTAGGTCTTGTTGGCCGAGCCGCCACCCTTTGCCACCATGACGAAGCGGTATTCAGCACCCTCGCAGGCCTCGATGTCGATTTGTGCGGGCAGGTTGCAACGGGTGTTCACCTCGTCGTACATGTTCAGCGGTGCGTTCTGCGAGTAGCGCAGGTTGTCCTCGGTGAAGGTGTTATAGACGCCGAGTGAGAGGGCTTCCTCATCCTCGAAGCCGGTCCATACCTGCTGACCCTTCTCACCATGGATGATGGCGGTGCCGGTGTCCTGGCAGAAGGGGAGGATGCCCTTGGCTGCAGTCTCGGCATTGCGCAGGAACTGCAGGGCGACGTATTTGTCGTTCTCGGAGGCTTCGGGGTCGCTGAGGATTGCTGCCACCTGCAGGTTGTGTTCGCGGCGGAGCATGAATTCCACGTCGTGGAAGGCCTGCTGGGCGAGGAGGGTGAGTGCCTCGGGTGCTACCTTCACGATCTGCTTGCCTTCGAACTCGGCGGTGCTCACGCCTTCGCGGCTGAGCAGTCGGTATTCGGTTTTGTCTTCTCCGAGCTGGAACATCGGAGCGTACTTGAATGCTGGTTTGTTTGCCATAGTGGTTTTGTTGTTTTATATGATTACTGTGTTATTTGTTTCCCATCTCAATGTCCACCCGTCCTTTCTCGGGCACGATGCGAAAGACCTTCCCTGCCTCTGTGCGCAGGTCGTCGAAATGTCCGCGGTGCAGGCTCACCCGATAGTCGAAGTCCTCGCTGCGGGCGGTGACGGCGTTGCCGCTGATGTCAATGAAAGGCAGCCGGGCCTGTGGCTGTACGTTCAGCTGGAGACACCAGCGCAGTGCCTTGTCGGTGCTGGCAATAGTGAGTCTCTTCTCGGTCATCGTCAACTGGATTTCACCCGGTCGGTTGACGAGGGGCCAGCTGACGTTCATACCTTTCCCTTTCTTCGTGATGACAGGCTCGCCGCCGAGCACTTCTTCCGTCCTGCCGTCGTCGGTGAGTGCATAGATGCGCAGGGCAGCCATATTGTCGGCCGTGCTCCAGAGACATCCGTCGACGACGGGCAGTGTCATGTAGATGCATTGGTTGGAGGTGCATACCTTATTATAATAGGGGCTCTCCTTACGCTCGTCGAAGAGGTGGATGTCGCGGATGTTCATGTGCTGTCCCTCCCAGAGGATGTTCGTGCGGTAGTAGCGACTGTTGAACCAGATGGTACGCCCGTTGTTGTCGGTGTAGTCGCTCATGGCGGTGCATGCCGTGGGTGGTGTGACGGGGTGTTTCTTTCGGAAGGCGCGTGCCGACTCGATGAGAGTCTCTACCTTCAGCTTACCCTGCTGCTGCAGCTGGGCTATCATGGGAAGCTGTACCTCATAACCTTTCTTGAAGGCATCCCATGTGAAGGAGTTCTCCTGTCCGGCCTGCAGGTAGGTGAAGCCCAGTGCGGGGTCGTCGGTCATGCAGCGCAGATACCATCCCACCCATTCAGGCTTCTGGGCGTTCTCGTAGGTGGGTTCCATGGTGCTCACGCTCTGCACGGCTCCTCCCACGCCGGCGTTATACTGATAGAGGGGGTCGCTGCCAAGCATGCGGAACACGGGCAGGTCGATCTGTCCGCCGGGTGTCTGTGCCGGCATGTAGGCGTTGACCCTCGACGGGTAGTAGGCGCCGGCCCAGTAGCCTCCCCAGAGGGTGTAGCCGTCGGTGCCCACCTGGTCGCGGCAGATGCAGCATCCCTCTATATTGTATTTCTCGTGCATATAGGCCATGGTGTGGGCGTCGAGGAACCACGAGCCGATGCTGGCAGGCAGTTGTCCGAAGAGTTCCCGGAACTTCTCCATATAGACGTCGACGAGGCGTTCGCGTTCCTGCTGCGTATAGCCTACGGCAAAGCCCTTGTCGGCGTGCCAGTCCCATGGGAAGCGTCCGCGCCAGGTCAGTCCTGCTGCCTCGACATGTGGCTGGGTAATCTCCCACCAGCTGCCGACCTCGCAGCCGTGAGCCATCTCCTCGCGCATCATGTCCTGATAGCGCGGGTCGATGAGGGCGTCGTACTGCAGCAGCCATGTGCCTTTGAATCCGTGACGATGGATGGCGTCGGCCTCGTTCTTCGTGGTCTCGAAGAGCACTTGCGGCGTGATGTCCGGGTCGCGGGGTTCGATGTCGCGGATGAAGTTGATGAAGTTCACAATATGTGGAACGTCGTTGCCCTGAGCGTTGGCCCCGGCAATCGATGCAATGGTTAGTATCAGTATAATCAGTCGTCTCATAATTATAGGTTAGGTACTGTTATTCTGCTGCCTGACGGACCTTGCCTTCGCGTTCTGCGTCCCAATATCCGCAGTCGAGTTCGAAGAATGTAGAGGAGTAGGGGATGGTGAGCGATGTCTTGATGATGACAACCTGGCATAGGTTGCTCACCTCGTCGAGCCGCTTGATGAGGTCTTCATGGGGGACGAGCTTGACGTCGTCGGTGCCAAGGACTTTGCTGACGCTCTCTTTGTACTCATCCCATCCGGGGGCGAGGGCTTCGCTGAGCCGTGTCTGCTCCTGGTCCTGATAGACATGTGCGAAGACATGTGGCGCCCGACCGATGAGGCTGTCGACGGTGCTGATGACGTCAGCATAGGGCTCTTCGGCATAGAGGGTGGTGATGCCGGGGTTGGTCTGGAGGGGGTAGGCCATGTCGGTGACGACAATCCAGTTGCGGTGGCCGAGGAGTGGCAGCTTCTGTTCCAGTGTTGTTTTCCATGATGTGTCGGCATCGTTGCCCGGATCGGTGTTGCCGGTATTGCAACAGGATGTTGCCAGCCCGACGAGGCAGATGCAGAAGAGGAAGGTTTTCTTGACAGTCATATTATTATAATGTTTAACAGATTGCAAAGATAGCGAATTCCGATGAATAACGGAAACGTTTCGTCTTTTTTTTGCTTGCCTGCAGGATAATTGGCATATCCCAGCCTGCTTATTGGTTTTCGGGCCAGTTGACGAGGAAGAGCTTTTCCGTAGCTCGTGTGAAGGCGGTGTACAGCCAGTGGATATACTCCTCGTTGAGCTGGTCGGGCGCGAGGTATCCCTGGTCGATATACACGTGTGCCCACTGTCCGCCCTGTGCTTTATGGCAGGTGACGGCATAGGCGAATTTCACTTGCAGGGCACTGTAGTATTTGTCTTCGCGCAGGCGCTTCATCCGTTCCCGCTTCTGGGGAATGTCGGCGTAGTCGGCCAGCACGCCGGCGTACAGCTGTTCCTGCTGTTCGGACGTGAGGGCGGGTGCTTCAGCCGTGAGGGTGTCGATGACGGCGAGGGTCTGCAATTCCATGTCGTCGAGGTCGGGAAAACGCAGCCGCAGGTCGGCAAAGCGCAGCCCGTGCATAGTATGGATGTTCCTGACGCGCTCCACGATGCAGCGGTCGCCGTTGGCGATAAACGTGCCGTCGCTCTTGTAGCTATTCTTGACGACCATCAGGCGGTCGCCGGAGCACAGCTCTTCTTCCCTCCACAACACCTGTGCTCGGATGCCCTGGTTGTAGATGTTCGCCCGTTTGTTGCTTCGGGTGACGATGATGGTCTCGTCTTCGCCTACATCAGCGAAGCTGGTGTTCAGACTCTCTATCAGCTCGTCGCCACTGACCCGGACGATGTCGGCAAAGCCCTTGAAGCGGATATGCACCTGGTCGGCGGTGAGGTGGCGTAGCCGTGTGGCATTCCAAAGGATGCCGCTCTCCTCGGCCTGTCGCATCACTTCGTTCAAGTCGCAGTCGAACACCTGCAGGCCATAACCCTGCATGAAAGCTGTGGAGAGCGCTGGCGACTCCTCCTCGCCCACGGGGGGCAGCTGTGCACGGTCGCCGATGAGCAGCAGACGGCAGTTGCGTCCCTGACTGACAAACCTTACCAGGTCGTCGAGCAGGCGGCCGGTGCCGAAGGGGCCTCCCGTGCCCTCGTTGGCAATCATCGAGGCCTCGTCAACGAAGAACAGCGTGTCGGCGTATTTATTGAAGTTCAGGCCAAAGGCTCCGCCGTCGGCATCCATCTCCTCTTGCCGGTAGATGCTGCGGTGGATGGTGGCAGCCTGCTGTCCGCTGTTTTTGGCGAACACCTTCGCCGCACGTCCGGTGGGGGCCATGAGCACCACCTTCTGTTTCAGTGCCACCATGGTCTTGACGAAGGCCGAGGCGAGTGTGGTCTTTCCTGTTCCTGCCGCCCCGCGCATAATCATCACGGCATCCTGCCTGCAGGCCAGGAAACGGGCAAAGGTCATCATGGCCTGCGCCTGTTCGCGGGTCGGCTCGAAAGCCATCTGTTGGCGGATGCGGTAGAGGAACTCGTCGATAATCATTTTTCTCTCTGCTCGGTGACAGTTGCCGTCGCCGTCAGGCGAAGTAGATGCGCTTGACGCGGTTGGAGACGGCCGTCAGTAGTTCGTAGGGGATGGTGTCGATGATGTCGGAGAGCACCGTTACGGGCAGCCGGTCGCCGAAGATTTCAACGCTGTCGCCCTCTTTGCAGTCGATGCCCGTGACATCGATCATGGCGACGTCCATACAGATGTTCCCGACATAGTCAGCCCGCTGTCCGTTGACGAGGCAGTAGCCGTGGCGGTTGCCGAGGTGTCGGTTCAGTCCGTCGGCATAGCCGATGGGGATGGCACCTATCACGCTGTCTCTCTCCACCACTGTGCGGCGTGAATAGCCGATGCTGTCGCCAGCCTTCACATGGCGCAGCTGCAGGATGGTGGTCTTCAGTGTCGATACGGTGTTGATGACGCTGTTGTCGCGCGGGTTGATGCCGTAGAGTCCCAGTCCCAAGCGACACATGTCGAGTTGCCGCTTGGGGAAGTGTTCGATGCCTGCGGAGTTGTCGATATGCCGGAGAATCTTATGGGGGAAGGCGGCCTGCAGCTGTCGGCTCCACTGGTCGAAACGGCTGAACTGCAGGGAAGAGAAGTCGTCGAAGCTGTCGCTGTCGCTGCCCACGAAGTGTGAGAATACGCTACGCGGAATGATGGCGTTCTGACGTTGCAGGCGCTCGATAAGCTGCGGAATGTCCTGTCCTTCGAAGCCCAGGCGGTGCATGCCGGTATCGAGTTTGACATGTACGGGATAGTTGGTGATGCCTTCGCGCTCGGCAGCACGGATGAGGGCTTCGAGCAGGCGGAAGCTGTAGACCTCCGGTTCGAGTTCATTGTCGAAGAGCGTCTTCAAGGCTGCCATCTCAGGGTTCATCACCATGATGTTCTGGGTGATGCCGGCCTTGCGCAGTGCCACGCCCTCGTCGGCCACAGCCACGGCGAGGTAGTCCACACGGTGCTCCTGCAGCGTCTTGGCAATCTCCACGGCTCCGGCACCATAGGCATCGGCTTTGATCATACATACCAGCTTGGTTGAGGGCTGCATGCGCGAGCGGTAGTAGTTCAGGTTGTCAACCAGACTTCCGAGGTTCACCTCGAGTACCGTCTCATGCACCTTCTCTGTGAGTATCTCGGCAATGCGCTCGAAACCGAAGCGGCGGGCACCCTTGAGCAGGATAATCTCGTTGCTGAAGGTCATTGCGCTTTCCAGGAAGTCTTTGGTCGACGGGAAGAAGTATTTCTCCTCCACGTCAATCATCCTGCGATAGCGCATCAGGTCGCTGCCGATGCCGATGAACTTCTTGATGCCACGCTTGCCTACCAACTCCGACACCTTGGCATAGAGGTCTTCGGGAAGCTCCCCGCTCTGGTCGATGTCGCTGAGGATGAGTGTCGGCGACTGGTCGTTGGGACGACGGGTCATGAAGTCGAGAGCGATGTCGAGCGAGTTGAGGTCGTTGTTGTAGCTGTCGTTGATGATGGTACAGCCCTGGCGGCCCTCCATCACCTCCAGGCGCATGCCTACTGGAGCCAACACTTTCATGCCACGTGTCAAGGCTTCGGCCGACACTCCCAGACTCAATGCTACGGCAGCACAGGTGAACGAGTTGCGCACCGATGCTTCATCGATGAATGGCAACGCATAGCAGCCAGCCTGACCCTTGAAGGTGTAGTCGACATGCGTCTGTTCGCCATCCCGCCTTACACTATTGATATATAGGGTTGCCGACGAATCGGTAGTTGACCAGCCGATGCGCTCACCCTGACACCCCACGGCATCGATGCCGCGGCTGATGGTTTCGTCGTCGGCAGGAAAAACTATTGTAGGGGCATCTTTCAGCAGGAGGAGCTTCTCGCGGCATTTCTCGTCCATCGACACGAAGTTTTCCTGATGGGCTGGTCCCAGACCGGTGATGACACCGATGGTAGGCCGGATGATGTCGGCCAGCGCCTGCATCTCGCCAGGCTCACTGATACCAGCCTCGATAATCGCCGTTTCCGTCTGTCCATTCATCATCCATACTGACAGCGGTACGCCAATCTGCGAATTATATGAACGAGGCGAACGTGTGACGATTCTGTCGCTAAGGAGTTGATTGAGCCACTCCTTCACTACCGTCTTTCCGTTGGAACCGGTGATGCCGACAACGGGATAGCTGAACCGCTCGCGATGGCGGCGTGCCAGCAGCTGCAACGCCTTGCGTGTGTCAGGAACAATGAGGAACGATGCCTCTTCTGGGTAGGAGTCGACTGAACCCTTTTCAGGGCTGGAAGGCCCTGCTGTTCCCGTCATATTCCCCTCTTTCACAACGAAGCACCTCACGCCGCGCTCATAGAGTTCCTTGATATATCGGTGGCCGTCGTTGCGCTGGGTGCGCAGGGCAAAAAACAAAGTCTCTTCAGGAAAACACAGCGAACGGCTGTCGGTGAGCAGAAAGCTCACCTTCCTGTCTCCGGAGCCCATCAGACGGGCTCCTGTCATCTCTGCAATCTCTTTTACTGTATATGTCATAGCGTCAGTTTCTTTTTTGATTGCAAAGTTAACACTTTCCTGTCAGCCAGCAAAGGATTTCAGCAGCAAAAATCAGGTTTATACTTCTTTTTGCAGGATGATTACAATTATTTAGCCCAAATCAGACCAATGGCTGGTTTGGGCTAAACATGATGCGGACTTTTTGGGCTCGCAAAAAAGGTGATATGCGTCCTGGTGACAGGGAGCCGGCTACTTCACTACCGCTGTACAGCCGCCGCCAGGGGCGAGGTGGATGGTGACGCTGGCGTCCAGAGACTTACGGGTGAGCTTGTAGTCGGTGGCGTCGCGGTCGGCATTGATGCCGTCGGCAAAGATGGAGGCTGTCTTGCCGCTGATGCCGAGAGGCGTGAGATCGAGGGTGATGTCGCGGGCTGTCCAGTTGTTCATGGCGGCGATGTACCACGTGTCGCCTGCACGGCGTGCCAGAGCTACATACTCGCCGAGTTCACCGCCAAGGGCCACAGTCTCGTCGAAGACGGTGGGCACCTGTGCGATGTATGCGGTCGTCTCTGCATTGTCATAGTATTTCGACGGGCTGTCGGAGAGCATCTGCAGGGGTGCCTCGAAGACGACGTACATGGCCACCTGATGGGCACGCGTGCCCTGGCTCATGGGGTTGGCATTGTTGCCGATGTAGTTGCTCTTCGTGGCGTTGAGCATGGCGCCGGGCGTGTAGTCCATGGGGCCGGCCTGCATGCGCAGGTATGGGATAAGGACGTCGTAGCGGGGCACGTCGTTGACAGGACCGTCTTTAGTGCGGCCTTCCCATTTCATGTTCTCCATACCCATGACGCCTTCCTGGTTGAGCACGTTTGGATAGGCACGGTTCATGCCCAGCGAACGGTAGCCGTGGAAGTCGAGTAGCAGGTGATGGCGGGCGGCACACTCGGCAATCTTCCATGTGTCGTTGACGCACTGCTGATCGTCGCGGTCGAAGAAGTCGACTTTGAAGCCTTTCACACCAAGCTTCTCGTAGTATTCGAATGACTTCTCCATGTCCTTCAGACAGTTGCGCCCTGTCGACCACAGGATGAGGCCGACGCCTCGCTCGCGTCCGTAGCTGACGAGCTCGGGCACGTTGATGTCGGGATTGAGGTTCTCGGTGAGCGACTCGGTATGGCTCCATCCCTCATCAATGATGATGTACTCCAGTCCGTATTTTGCAGCGAAGTCGATATAGTATTTATAGGTGGGCGTGTTCATGCCGGAACGGAAGTCGACATGCTTCAGGTTGCAGTTGTTCCACCAGTCCCATGCCACCTTGCCGGGCTTGATCCACGAGGTGTCGCTGATGCGGCATTCGGGTGAGAGCAGCCAGGCCAGGTTGCAGTCGAGCAGTTGCTTGTCTGCTGCCGATACGGCCACGATGCGCCAAGGCATGTCGACATGCCCCATGAGGTTGATGGCAATGGCATCGTCGCGGCGGGTGGGGATGAGGTTGCGGCCAACGATTTTCTCATCGAGCACAGCTTTGGGAAAGACGGCCTTGAGAGCATTGGCCTTGTCGCCACGGGTGAGCCACAACCCCGGGTAGTTCTCTACGCCGCTCTCCATGATCAGGGCTTTCTTCCCCTCGGGCAGGCAGACGATGGCTGGCTGTGTGGCTGCCGGGTCGTCCTTCACCTGGGAGAGGGAGTGCTCGGTGTAGTAGGACTCGAAGCTATAGAGGAACGGCTGGTCGTCGTGGCGGTAGCGCTCATAAGGCAGCAAGGCCTTGTAGTCTCCTGCGAAATTGAACTCAGCCATCTCGTCGTCGATGCAGAATGTCTGCTTGCTGTCGGCGGTGAAACGATAGGCGGCTCCCTCATCGTATGCACGGAACTCCACGCTCAGAGCTCCCATCTTCACGATGAGCTGTCGGTAGTGGTCGCGTGTCTGGGCTCTGCGGTAGAAAGGTGAGCTGACGGTGTTGTCAACCTCGGTGATGCGACCAACCTTGGCCTTCTGTGTCTTCAGCGTGGTGGAGAGGGCGATGGCCGATGGTCGGAGCACCTCTGTCTGTCCATGACTGACGGCCCAGGAGAGCCCATTGTCGGTATTTACAACGATGCGCAGTTGCCCGTTTGGCGACTGCAGCGATACTTCTTTTGCTTGGATGGACAGAACCATCAAGCAGGCACAAACGATGCCGGACAATCGATGCGTTTTCATTGTGGAAGGGTTGATGTTAGATGTGATGTTTTTTTTTACTGATAGTGCAAAATTAAGAATTAATCATGAAAAAAACGCAAAATCAGGCAGCCAATTCGAAAAAAAAGTGTAATTTTGCACTCCACATTTTTTTAATAGGTTAATAAACGATGAAGACACTACAACAAATCATGATTGCACTGGCATCCGTCACGCTATGCGGAGCCTGCCAGTGGGGTAACAACACTTTGCCCATGGCCGATGTCCTGAAGACCGACTCCGTGGGCGCCAGAATCGATGATGGCAAGGGACTGTACCACATCAGTGCTGAGTTTGCCAAGACACCGGCCATTGCGGAATGGATGAGCGAGATGCTTGGCGGAACTTATGAGGGTGACTATCTCGACGGTTCGAAGATGATGGACTACTATGCCGGAGAACAGAAGAAAAACATGCTTAAAGACTTTGAAGTCGACATTGATGACGAAGCCTTTGAGGAGCGAGCCAGCATGCTCCAGTTCAATGCCCGTTTCATCAAAGACTATGAGACGCCACGCTATGTCACCTACAACCTGACAGAGGATATCTACTGTGGCGGAGCCCATGGTTCATACCTTATCTATGGTCAGACCTTCCGCAAGTCGGATGGTCGCCGTATCACCTGGGATATCCTGAAGGATCAATACTCCGACGAATTCCAAGGCATCCTCAAGGACGGCCTGAAAGAATACTTTGAGGTAGACAGCGACGAGAAGCTGCAGGAGTGCTTCCTGAACCCCGACCATATCTACCTTGTTCCGCTGCCCCAGCAGCCGCCCTTCTTTAAGGAAGACGGTGTCCACTTCGTCTACCAGCAGTATGAAATTGCGGCCTATGCCTTCGGGCTGCCCTCGTTTGTCGTCAGCTACGACCGCATCCGGCCCTTCCTCAACGTGACCGGCCAGCGGCTCATTGGGGAATGAGAAATGTCAGCAAGGCTACCGAATGGCCACATGCCGGCAAGTAAAGAAAAGCGGCGGCACTTCACTTTTCGAAGTGCCACCGCTTTTTTATTTGTCGTTGTTCGCAGTAGGTTAGAGGGCGAACTTATAGCCCAGGGTGAACTGGAAGACGTTGTGCTTGGAGTCGCTACCGTCAAAGGCCTTGGTCATACCGATGTTATAACGACCGTCGATGACGAAGTTGTCATACTCATAGGAGAGACCAACGGGAATGGCAAAGTCGAACGAATTGGTGTTGTCAACGTCTGTAGAGCCGCTCGTGCTGCCGCTGCTGACCTTAAGCTTTGACGACACATTGAAACCTGGCTGCACACCAACCTTCAAAGCCAAGCCCTTTACAACATAGATATTGGCAACGACAGGAATATTGATATAGTCAGCTTTAATGGTCGACGTGATGTTTCCAACTTCGTACTTTACGCCCTGCTGTGAATACAGCATGCCTGCGGACAGGCTCAGGAAGTTGGTTGCCTGATACTCGAACTCACCACCTACTGCAAATCCAATACGGGGATCTGCATTGTCAGTTTCAGACATGTTAGCAATGTTTACACCCACCTTAGGCTGAAGGGTCAAGGTTCCTACTTCGTGCTGCGCAAAAGCACCCAGAGAAAGCATCATCATAGATGCTACAAAAAACAATTTCTTCATTTCTTTTTTATGATTAAAAATTGAATGATGTTAACAGCCCTCTCAGGAGAGTCAATCTCTTTTTAAGGGCGTGCAAAAGTAAGGAAAAAAGACAAAATGACTATCTTTTTTCTGTATAAAAAAGTTTAAAATGTTACTAAAGGAACAACATCCGTAACTTCTGGTAGATGTTTGACCTGCTTAATAACTAAAGAAATGGAGTATGGGGGCCATGAATGGAGTGAGGTCGTGCGGGCGTGGTTGGTTGTACCGGTCAAAGTAATTCCGGGAGGCTGCGATGATGATGCGTCGTTTGGCGCGTGTGAGGGCAACGTAGAATTTCCTGGCATCCTCGGCCAGCAGGCGCGGGTTTTGTCGGCTGTAGAAGCCGGGGTAGCGGTTGTCGGTCGCCTCAAAGATAATCACGTTGTCGAATTCCAGCCCTTTGGCCTTGTGTACCGTTGTGACGAAGATGCGGTCGGTTAGTGCTGTGCTGTTGCACAGGTCTGCTTCCTTGAAGGTGTTGATTTCCATGATGTGGCGGCTGAGCTGTTCAACGAGCGACGGTTCCCGCTGACTGTCGATGATATCGTCGGTCAGGAACTGCCATACACGGTTGATATGCTGTAGGGGCTTCAGCATGCCGTCGTCGATGAGTCGGCGGTAGAAGGCTGTCATCTCGCTGACCAAGGCTGGTACCGGCTGTAGGGCGTCGCGCCGGTAGAGTGCTGCCTGTGCCCGGAAGTAGGCTGCCGCATAGTGGCTGCGTAGCATGTCGGCACACTGTTGCACGCGCTCTCGCTGGAGAAATTCCCGTTGTTCGGGGATGATGGCCTGTGCCCTCTTGTGCAGATGGAGGAGCAGGCTGACGGTGGCCTGTACATCGTCGTCGGCCAGATGGGTGTTGGCTCCCTCAAGGTGTAGGGTGGCCAACAGGTTCTTGAGCTTGAACGAGGTGAGTCCCGGGTGAAGAAGCCGTGCGGCTTTGAGCGTGTCGAAGTAAGGGGGTATGCTTCCTGCCCATCCGTAAGCTGCGGCCTGTTGGTCGCCGAAGTGTCGCCTGATGTTCTCCTGCAGGATATGGATGTCGAAGTTTGCGTTGTGGGCGAAGAGGGTGGCGTCGCCCACGTAGTCGAGGAAGCGTCGCAGTGCCTCCCGTGGCGTCACTTGTATGTTGTGGCGCAGCGCCTCGATGAGTGGGTTTTCGATGTCTCCGAGGCGTGGGGGAATGGGCTTGTCGGTGTCGAGAAAGATGGTGAAGGCAGAGTCCTCTACCACTTCCCCCTTGTGCAGTTTCACGGCGGCAATCTGTACGATGTCATCTTCGAAGACGTTCAGCCCGGTGGTCTCGGTGTCGAAGATGACGATGTCGCGCTCTTCGATGTAGCGTGTGAATTCCTGGATATATGTGGTATTGGTATACTGGATGAGGTCGGAGGGCAGCAGGGCTACGTTCATGGCTGCCCTGACAAAGTTCCTGGCGTAGGCCGGCGACTGGCACACGCGCAGCCCGCTGAGGATATGTGCCCATGCCATGAAGTTATGTTCGTTGTTGAGGACATTGAGATGGGCGAGCATGAGCTTCATGGCGGGCGATGCGAAGATGTCGTCGCCTGACACTTTGAAATGGCTGAGCTGTCGATCGGTGAGTGCCTGGCTGATGATGTCGGCATCGTTGTTGGCACTGACGAGGATGGCCGTGGTTTCCTCAGGGTAGTTATAGAAGAATTCCTTGGTAAGGTCGGCTACGTCGGCCACTTCGCTGTCGCTGTTCTCTGACTGTAGGATACGCAGGTTGTTGGCTGTTAGCTGTTGGCTGTTAGCTGTTAGCTGTTGGCTGTTGGCTGTTGGCTGTTGGTTGTTGGGCGTTGGCTGCTGCAGGGAGGGCGTGCCGAGGATTTTTTCCTGGTAGGTGTGGAAGACGGCCTGGAGATAGTCTGGCGACCGGTGGTTCTTCTGAAGGGTGTATATGTTGTCGCCGCACCGTTGCCGAAGCATCTGCAGCGTGTCGAGCTTTGCGCCCATGAAGGAGAAAATGGCCTGCTGCTCGTCGCCCAGATAGATGACGGTAAAGGGGGCATCCTTGTTGGTGAGTAGGTCGATGATGGCTATCTGCAGGGGGTTGAGGTCCTGTACCTCATCGATCTGTATCCAATGGAAGCCTTTGTATTCGGTGGGTGGCTGTTGCAGGGTGTCGTAGGTCTTCACGAGCAGGTCTTCGAAGTCTACGAGGTGGTTGTCGTGTTTGTATCGTGCATAGTGGCAGGCCAGTTCCATCTTTCTGAGCATGGTGCGGATGATGTTCTGGTCGCCATAGTCGGTGGTGTCGGAGGTGATGAGCGAGCGGTAGGTGTCGGCATGGTCGAAGATATCGGCCATGAGCTCCGGTGTGAATTCCTTTTTTGTGACGCGGCAGATGGCCTTGATGGCAGCTATGTCGTCTTTGTTGAGGCATTCCGGATGGGTGCGCAGCGCCTTGGGGTAGTGGTTGCGTATCTGATGGATGAAGGTCTCGAGATGGAAGATGTCGGCGTATTCGCGTCGCCGTCGCGGGTTGGCGATGACGTTGTATTCGTCGTCGCCTATGTATCGGGCGAGGATGCTGAGTGAATCGTTCTCGTCGATGATGGATGTCTCTGCCGGCAGGATGTCGTAGGCGTAGAGGAAGTGTGCACAATAGCGGTGGAGGTTGCCGACAAAAAGTTCTGTCGTGTCTTGTTCGTTGATGTATTGGCTGATACGTTCCTGCATGCCGCGTGCAGCGCGGTTGGTGAAGGTCAGGCAGAGCATGTCACCGTATTCGATGCCTTTGCTGTGTGCCTGTCTGATACGCTCGGTGAGCAGTTGTGTCTTCCCGCATCCAGGGGGAGCGAGCACGATGTGGTATCCGCCTTCTGCCTGGATGACGGTCTGCTGTTCTTCGGTGTAGGTGATCTGGTGGTTGCCGTTCATGGGTCAGTCGTTGGTGGCCGTCTCGTCAGGCTGCCGGAAAAGGGAGAAGTTCACGCTGCCGTAGGCGCGGTGCTCGAGGAAGCAGGGGTGGTCGGTGAATGAGTCTTTGGCGCCGTGTTCGAAGACGAGAAGCCCGTGTGGCGACAGCAGTCCGCTGTTGATGATGCGGTCGGGCAGGGTGTGTAGTTCCGGTAGTTGATAGGGCGGGTCGGCGAAGATGAGGTCGAAGGGCTGCATGTGCGACTTGATGAACCGTAATACGTCGGCACGGATGAGGGTGTGGTTCTCGGCTCCTATCTTCCCGATGCATTGGCTGATGAAGGCTGCATGGTCGCGGTCGAGTTCCACGCTGACGACATGCTCGCATCCTCTGGAGAGCAGTTCGAGGGATATGCTTCCGGTTCCTGCGAAGAGGTCGAGTGCGCGTGTGTCGTCGTAGTCGACGTAGGCGTTGAGGACATTGAAGATGTTCTCTTTGGCAAAGTCGGTCGTCGGCCGTGCCTTGAAGGTTCGTGGGATGTCGAAGTGGCGACCTTTGTATTTCCCGGTAATGATTCTCACGCTGTTCTTTTTCTGTATTCTTATGTGTTGCTTATCGTCCTTTCATGAACAGTGTCATCAGGTCGAAGGGCAGTCCCTGAATTTGGGTGATGGGCGCACGGTTGAATTCTGCGGAGGGATTGATGGCATAGACATGCTGTACGAAGCGGTGGAGCATGTCGCGCAGCGAGTCGTCGATGTCGCCGGAGAGATAGAGCTCATCGGCGTTAGTGTCGAAGCCCAGCAGCTTCCATACGTAGAGCAGGAAGTAGGAGGCGTCGTTGCTGTTGAACCCTCCGAGGGTGTTGCCTGCTGCCGAGCGGTTGCCTTCGAAACGGTTGTAGAAGTGTATGCGGTTCCTGTTGAAACAGAACACGTCGAGGAGTCCGTCGTGCAGGTAGGCATAGAGTGCGGCATGCGGGGTGAGCCGGCTTCCGGCCGATAGTCCGCGGCGATGGAGGTAGCTCATGACGGGTTGCACCACGGGCATGTATTCCACTTCGCCGAATCTGTCGGCGAGCACCAGTCTGATGTCTTTGTTCACGGCAAAGGCTGCCACGGCATTCAGGTTGGGAACGACACAGTGGTCGATATAGTCGTTGTCGTATCCGCAGAACGAGTACTGGTAGAGGGCGGGCAGCGTGTTGACGTCGAATTCCTCGATGGGTACAAACATCACGGGTGTCTCGACGAGCACCAGAGCCTTGGCAGTGATGCGCTCAGGGGCGGCGGCGAAGGCTTCGCGCAGGTTGACGGCCATAGCCACGCCGGAGCGCAGCGGGTAGGGCGTATATTCCGCCTGCCCGGGCGTTACGGCGTTGGTGTTGGCGAAGGCCAGCGTGTTTCGTCCGATACGGATGATGGTTCGGCTCTCGTTGTTCATTTAAGTTTGTTGTAAAACCAAAGAACGACAGAAGCACCGACGACTGCGCAGACGAGTTGTCCGAGCACGCCTCCCGTGGCCTGGAAGCCAAAAAATCTGAAGAGCCATCCGCCGACAGATCCACCGATGAGTCCTAAGAAGAGGTCGACGATGAGGCCTTTGCCTGATCCGCTGGTGAGTTTGCTGGCGATGAAACCAGCCAGGATACCCATGATAATTGCTCCAATCATAGTGTTTCGTTTTTTGTGGTTGACAATATTATTATAGTTTATAATCCGTCGTAACGATTTTTCCTTTGCAAAGTTACGAAAAAACGAGTGAAGAACAAAAAATAAATTATAATTTTTTATCCCTGCATCATAGCCGTCCTTTTCAAGGGACTCTAAATATGCCGAGATGAAGTAGCTTTTCCCCAGTCTGCTGCTGGTGGGTCGCTTTCCGCTCAGAGCAGGGGCGACAGCAGTCGGGTTATCGACTCCCACAGCCGTCGTCCGAAGGGGCGCCCGGGGTGTCGGCTGACGTGTTCGTTGGCGAGTGTGCAGTGTTGCATGTCGTCGAGGAATACCTGCTTCATGCGCATGGCGGTCTCGCTGTCGTAGAAGAAGAGGTTGGCCTCGAAGTTGTTTTCGAACGAGCGGAAGTCGATGTTGGTAGAGCCGCAGGTGCAGAGGGTGTCGTCGCTGACGAGGAGCTTGCTGTGGTTGAAGCCGTCCTGATAGAAATACACCTGTACGCCGGCTTCGATGGCTTGTGCGAGGTATGAGGTGCTGGCCCATTCCACGAGGATGGCGTCGGAATGGCGCGGCACCATCAGTCTGACGTCGATGCCTGCCAGGACGGCTGACCGCATGGCCACGATGATGGGCTCGGTGGGCATGAAGTAGGGAGACTCCATATAGACGTAGTGCTTGGCTTCGAGGAGGATGCGTACGTAGCCCTGCATGATGTCTTGCCAGGGTGATAGCGGACTGCTGGTGACAAACTGCGTCAGCGCTCCCTGCGGCAGGGGCCGCGGCAGTGTCGTGTCGATATGCTTCAGGACGTCCTCATCCTGTGGTGCAGCGATGACGGCCTCGATGGCCTTGGCAATGGGTCCGCTGACGCGCATGTGGGTGTCGCGCCATGTCTTCACGTAGCGCTTGGCGATGTTCATGCCGCCTACGAAGGCTGTCTCACCATCGATGACGCACAGCTTGCGGTGGTTGCGATAGTTGATTTTCCCGGTCAGTGCGGGGAAGTGGACAGGCATGAAGGCTTCGACATGGATGCCGCGCCGGCTCATGGACTTGAAGAATTTGTTGCGCACCTTCCAGCACCCCACGTCGTCGTAGAGCAGCCGCACATCGATGCCGCGTGCGGCCTGGTCGGCGAGGGTGTCGGCAATGAGCCTTCCGAGCGGGTCGTCGTCGATGATATAGGTGCTGAGCACGATGCTGTGGCGGGCTTTGCTGAAGGCTTCCATGAGTGCCGGGAAGAAAGCGTATCCGCTGGTGTAGATCTCGATGTTTCCGGTGGGGTAGGGCATCGACTTCCCCTGGTTGGCGAATTGTTGGGCCAGCTCGCTATGGTGGGCGGGCAGCTGTTCGGCTCGGATGGGTGTCAGCGTAAGGGTTCCCGGTAGCCGTCTATGGTAGATGCGTTGTTTCTTTCGGTGGTTGTGCCCGAAGAAGACATAGAGCAGCAGGCCTACGATGGGCAGGAAGGTGAGCACGAGGAGCCACGCCAGGGTCTTTGCCGGCTGACGGTTGTCCATCAGCACGGTGACCATGGTGCTCACGACGAGCGTTCCATAGAGGATGAGCCATATCCAGCGTGCGTAGTCCATGTGTTCGTCTGCTCTATATATTAAATAAGTATGTCAGATGACGATATAGTTTCCCAACTCTTTGGCCAGTGCGTTCCGGATAATCTGCAGGTCTTTGTAGTCGGTCATGAGCTGCATCATGCGGGTGGGGTCTTGCGACAGTTTCTTGATGTCGTTCATGGTTTGTTTCATCTTCTTGTCGACATATTCCAGCCGGTAGTCCAGGATGAGGTGCTTGGTCTCGTTGCGCAGATGATCGGTGGCCTGCTGCTCCTGTTCCTTCCGTTCGTCTTCGTTCCGGGGCTCTGCCTTTTCGGAGAGGATGAACTGGTAGGGGTCTACCGACATCTCGGCAGCCACCTGGCTGATGTTGAAGTCGGGGTGGTTGATGAAGTACTGCTCGCATTGGAAACCGGCTTCGTGGCTGTGGGCAGCAGCCTCGGTGAGTATCTGGGTGTAGAGCGGGTTGTGGAAGGTCAGGTTGTCAGTGCCGAGGTCGAGTTCGATAAACTGTGCCACGGTGAGCGAGATGAGGTTCCCCTGCCCGTCGTCAATATCTCGGAAGATGACTTTCTCGCCGTGACGGATGACGAGTTGGATGAGGAGACGCTCTACGCGCGATGCCTCCTCGCCTGTACTGACGAGCATCGGCGCCGTCCTCGTGGGCTTCGTCTCGGGCATCCCTGCCGCAGCTGCCTCAGCGTCGGTCGGCGCCGCGGCCGGAGTCTGTGAGTTCTCGCCCTGTGACTTCCTGTTCCTGATAAAGCGGTTCATCTGGTTGATGAGTGTCGCCTCGTTGATGCCCATGCGTGTGGAGACATCGTGGATATAGGTGTCGCGCAGGATCTGGTTCTGTACTACCGAGATGCTCTCCACGATGGAGTTGATGGCTTCGGAGCGTTTCAGCGGGTCGCGCTCGTCCTTGAGCAGCAGGTCGGTCTTGAACTGGATGAAGTCAGCCTGATGGTCTTCTATGTATTGCCGGAAGTCGGCTGCCGTGTGCTTGCGGGCGAACGAGTCGGGGTCGTCGCCGTCGGGCAGGAGCAGGATTTTCAGGTTCATGCCCTCGGCCAGCAGCATGTCGGTACCGCGCAGGGCCGCATGGATGCCTGCGGCATCGCCGTCGTAGATGAGGGTGATGTTCTGGGTGAAGCGGTGGAGGATGTGTATCTGGTGCACCGACAGTGCCGTTCCCGAGTTGGCCACAACGTTCTCGATGCCGCACTGGTGCATGGAGATGACGTCGGTATATCCCTCGACCATGTATACGCGGTCCTCTTTGGCGATGGCCTTCTTGGCTTGGAAGATGCCGTAGAGCTCGTGGTCCTTGTGGTAGATGTCGGAGTCGGGAGAGTTGACGTATTTCTGCTGCACGCCTTTCGTTGCAGCGTCGAGTTTGCGGCCGCCGAAGCCCACGACTTTCCCGGAGACGCCGATCCATGGGAAGATGACGCGGCCGGCATAGCGGTCGATGAGTGTCCCGCGGTCGCTCTTGTAGCAGATGCCCGTCTTCAGCAGGAACTCCTCCTTGTAGCCCTTCTTCGTGGCCTCATGGGCGAGGGCGAAGCGGTCGGACAGGTCGTAGCCCAGTCTGAACTTCTTGATGATGTCGTCGCGGAAGCCGCGGCTGCGGAAGTATTGCATGCCGATGGCCTTGCCGTCGGGGTGGTCGTGGAGCAGCCCCTCGAAGTAGCCAGCTGTCCATTCGTTGACAATGAACATCGACTCGCGCAGGCTCTGTTCCTCGCGTTCCTCATTGGTCAGTTCGCGTTCCTGAATTTCAATGTGGTATTTGTTGGCCAGCCAGCGCAGTGCCTCCGGATAGGTCATCTGCTCATGCTCCATGATGAACGAGATGGGCGTGCCGCCCTTGCCGCAGCCGAAGCAGTGGCAGGTGCCGCGCGAGGGAGAAACGTAGAACGAGGGCGTCTTCTCGTTGTGGAACGGACAGAGCCCCTTGTAGTTGGCTCCGCTCTTCCGCAGCGTGACAAACTCCGATACCACCTCAACGATGTTGGCTGCATCCTTAATCCTTTCAACGGTCGCTCTGTCTATCATGTGTCGCTATAGATTGACGGCTGTCATGCTGACGCCTGGGTTGTC
>CAMNII010000009.1 GCA_946540435.1 uncultured Prevotella sp. | reverse complement strand
AGAGCACTTCCTTGGTAAGGAAGAGGTCCTGAGTTCAACTCTCAGTTACAGCTCTACTTCGGTCTATTTTTGATAAAATTACCGAAGAAAAACAGATTACTCATATATTAAATAAATTAAACAAAAGCTATGGCTAAAGAGCAATTTGTGCGCACCAAACCGCACGTAAACATTGGTACTATCGGTCACGTTGACCATGGTAAGACTACTCTGACCGCTGCCATCACAACCGTACTGGCTAAGCAGGGTCTTTCTGAGGTTAAGTCTTTCGACCAGATTGACAATGCTCCTGAGGAGAAGGAGCGTGGTATCACCATTAACACCGCTCACGTTGAGTACGAGACCGAGAAGCGTCACTACGCTCACGTGGACTGCCCGGGACACGCTGACTATGTGAAGAACATGGTAACTGGTGCTGCCCAGATGGATGGTGCTATCCTTGTTGTTGCTGCTACTGACGGTCCTATGCCTCAGACCCGTGAGCACGTCCTGCTCGCCCGTCAGGTGAACGTTCCCCGTCTGGTTGTGTTCCTGAACAAGTGCGACATGGTTGAGGATGAGGAGATGCTGGAGCTCGTTGAGATGGAGGTCCGCGAGATTCTGGAGCAGTATGAGTTCGAAGATGATACGCCTATCATTCGTGGCTCTGCTCTTGGTGCCCTGAACGGCGTTGAGAAGTGGGAAGACAAGGTGATGGAGCTGATGAACACTTGCGACGAGTGGATTCAGGAGCCTCCTCGCGCTACCGACAAGCCCTTCCTGATGCCTGTTGAGGACGTATTCTCAATCACAGGTCGTGGTACCGTAGCTACTGGCCGTATCGAGACTGGTGTTATCCACGTTGGTGACGCTGTTGAGCTGCTCGGTCTTGGTGAGGACAAGAACTCGGTTGTTACCGGTGTTGAAATGTTCCGCAAGATTCTTGACGAAGGTCAGGCTGGTGATAACGTAGGTCTGCTGCTCCGCGGTATCGACAAGAACGAAATCAAGCGCGGTATGGTGCTTTGCCATCCGGGTCAGATCAAGCCCTTCAAGAAGTTCAAGGCTTCTATCTATGTCCTGAAGAAGGAAGAGGGTGGACGTCACACTCCGTTCGGAAACAAGTATCGTCCTCAGTTCTACCTCCGCACCATGGACTGCACGGGTGAAATCACTCTGCCCGAAGGCGTTGAAATGGTTATGCCCGGCGATAACGTTGAGATCACCGTTGAGCTCATCTACGCTGTAGCTCTGAACAAGGGTCTGCGTTTCGCTATCCGTGAAGGTGGCCGCACCGTTGGTTCCGGTCAGATCACAGAAGTGTTCGAAGACTAAGAAAGTGAATAGTGAAGAGCAGAACGTGAGGCAACTCTTCCGCTCTTGACACACTGAAATACTATCGAGCCCCCGCTCATGGGCGGGGGCTTACTTACGGGAATAGCTCAGTTGGTAGAGCATCGGTCTCCAAAACCGAGGGTCGTGGGTTCGAGTCCTCCTTCCCGTGCTAAATAGAAGATAATATGTTGAAAAAGTTTGTAAACTATTGCAAAGCTTGCTATGACGAGCTTATGCATAAGACTACTTGGCCCACAGGCAGCGAACTGGCACACAGCGCAGTGATTGTATTATCTGCTTCCATTATCATTGCGATTATTGTGTTTGGCATGGACTGGGTATTCGAGAACATCATGAAGCTGGTCTATCCGGCTGCTTAACTTTCTGAGTAATTATGGCTGAGACAACAAGCAATTGGTACGTACTGCGTGCCGTCAGTGGTAAGGAAGTCAAGGTGAAGGAATTCATCGAGGCTGCCAAAAACCATAATGCACAGCTGCAGCAGAACATCATCCAGGTATTACTGCCCATGGAGAAGCATGCTGCAATGCGCAATGGTAAGCGCGTGGTCAAGGAGAAGATCAGTCTCCCTGGCTATGTCTTTGTTGAGGCCAGACTGGTTGGCGACGTAGCTCACATGCTGCGCTTCATGCCCAACGTACTCGGATTCCTTGGTGGACTCGACAACCCGACACCCGTGCCACAGGCAGAGATCAACAGGATGCTCGGAACGGCAGAAGAGACAGAGATCGCGGATGAAGTAAACATCCCGTTCCTCGTCGACGAAGTCGTGAAGGTAACCGATGGTCCCTTCAGTGGTTTCAGCGGCGTCATCGAAGAGGTGAATGCAGAAAAGCACAAACTCAAGGTGATGGTCAAGATCTTCGGGCGTAAAACACCCCTGGAGCTTAGTTTTATGCAAGTAGAGAAGGAAGGATAGCCATTGTTACGGATGACCGTCCTCCCGCTCATATCAATCAATCATTAATATTAACAAGAAATGGCTAAAGAAGTTGCTGGATTAATCAAGTTACAGATTAAAGGTGGCGCTGCGAACCCCTCACCCCCCGTCGGACCCGCTCTGGGTTCTAAGGGTATCAACATCATGGGTTTCTGCAAGGAGTTCAATGCCCGCACCCAGGATAAGGCAGGGAAAATCCTTCCCGTCGTTATCACTTACTACACCGACAAGTCATTCAGCTTCGTTATCAAGACTCCTCCCGCAGCAGTACAACTGCTCGAGGCTGCCAAAGTGAAGGGTGGTTCGTCGCAGCCTAACCGTCAGAAAGTGGCTACCGTCACCTGGGACCAGGTGAAGGCTATCGCTGAAGACAAGATGCCCGACCTGAACTGCTTCACTATCGAAAGCGCTATGAAGATCATTGCCGGAACGGCAAGGAGCATGGGTATAACTGTAAAAGGGGACTTCCCTGGTAAATAAACAATAAACTTCAATTAGAAATTATGAGTAAACTGACTAAGAATCAAAAATCAGTAGCTGATAAGGTTGAAGCAGGGAAGGCTTACACGTTGGCAGAGGCAACCGCTCTGGTGAAGGAAATCACCTACACCAAGTTCGATGCCTCTGTGGACATTGACGTACGCTTGGGTGTCGACCCGCGTAAGGCCAACCAGATGGTTCGTGGCGTGGTATCACTGCCCAACGGAACCGGTAAGGTTGTACGCGTGCTCGCACTCTGCACTCCTGATCAGGAAGAAGCTGCAAAGGCAGCCGGTGCTGATTATGTTGGTCTGGATGAATACATCGAAAAGATCAAAGGCGGTTGGACAGACGTGGATGTCATCATCACGATGCCCTCCTGCATGGGTAAACTGGGCCCCTTGGGTCGCGTCCTCGGACCGCGCGGTCTGATGCCGAACCCCAAGAGCGGTACCGTCACTATGGACGTCGCCAAGGCAGTGAAGGAAGTAAAGCAGGGTAAGATTGACTTCAAGGTTGACAAGAGCGGTATCCTCCATACCTCTATCGGTAAGGTGTCGATGACCGCAGAGCAGCTGCTCGGCAATGCCAAGGAGTTCATCGCCACTGTGATCAAACTCAAACCCGCCGCTGCTAAAGGTACATACATCAAGAGTATCTTTATTTCGAGCACCATGAGTAAGGGTATCAAGGTTGATACAAAATCTGTTGAGTAACTCTTAATGTTTGGACAAAAATGAGAAAAGAAGTAAAAGATACTATCATTCACGAGCTGGGCGAGAAACTCAAGCAATATCCCCACTTCTACCTGGTCGACGTAACGGGACTGAACGCTGAGGATACCGCTGCCCTTCGCCGCAAGTGCTTCAAGCAGGAGATCAAGATGGTCGTCGTGAAGAACACCCTTCTCCACAAGGCCCTCGAAGCTTCTGACATTGACTTCGAACCCATCTACAGCGCATTGAAAGGTAGCACGGCAGTCTTGTTCACACAGGTTGCCAACGTTCCTGCCAAGCTGTTGAAGGAATACACGAAGGTTGGCATTCCCGCCCTCAAGGCTGCTTATGCAGAGGAAAGCATCTTCGTCGGTGCAGACCGTCTTGAGGAGTTGGCTTCCATCAAGAGCAAGAGCGAGCTCATCGCAGATGTCGTGGCTATGCTGCAGGCACCCGCACAGAGCGTCATCTCGGCTCTCGAATCCGGCGCAAACACTATCCATGGCGTCCTGAAGACCCTGGAAGAGCGCTAATTAAATAACAATAGTAATAACAAAATTAAACAATTAGAATAAAATGGCAGATATTAAAGCTATTGCTGAAGAGTTGGTTAACCTTACAGTAAAAGAAGTTCAAGAGTTGAAGACTGTCCTGAAGGACGAGTATGGAATTGAGCCCGCCGCTGCAGCTGTTGCTGTTGCTGCTGGTCCCGCCGCTGCAGGTGCTGCTGAGGCTGCTGAGGAGAAGACTTCGTTCGACGTTGTCCTCGCCGAGGTTGGTGCTGCTAAGCTGCAGGTTGTCAAGGCTGTCAAGGAAGCTTGCGGTCTTGGTCTGAAGGAAGCTAAGGAACTCGTTGACGGCGCTCCTTCAACCCTGAAGGAAGGTCTTTCAAAGGACGAGGCTGAGAACCTGAAGAAGGCCATCGAAGAGGCCGGCGCAAAGGTTGAGCTGAAATAATCACGAATCGATTTCGGAGGCATCCTGAATAACTGTTCAGGGTGCCTTCCCCTCTTACTGAAAATACGGTTAGGATTTTCCCAGTCGGTGAGTCCTAACCTTTTTGTGTCTAAAATACCAAACAGGCAGGTGTTCCTGCCAAGTCATACTAATTATAACGATATAGATGGCCTCAAAGATTGTTGATAAGAGAGTTAATTTTGCCAGCGTCCATAACCCGCTGCCTTACCCGGATTTCCTCGACGTGCAACTGAAGTCTTTCAAGGACTTCCTGCAGTTGGACACACCGCCCGAGGAACGCAAGGATGACGGTCTGTATAAGGTGTTCTCAGAGAACTTCCCTATCACCGACACACGTAATAATTTCGTCCTTGAGTTCTTGGACTATTATATTGATCCGCCGCGCTATACCATCGAGGAATGTCTGGAACGCGGACTGACCTACAGCGTGCCCCTGAAGGCCAAGATGAAGCTGTATTGCACCGACCCCGACCACGAGGACTTCGGTACCTTCATCCAGGATGTCTTCCTCGGCACCATTCCCTACATGACGGACAATGGCACGTTTATCATCAACGGCGCAGAGCGTGTCGTCGTATCACAGCTGCACCGCTCGCCCGGCGTATTCTTCGGACAGGGCGTGCATGCCAACGGCACCATGCTCTATTCCGCACGTATCATCCCCTTCAAGGGCTCGTGGATAGAGTTCGCAACCGATATCAACAACGTGATGTATGCCTACATCGACCGTAAGAAGAAGCTGCCCGTGACAACGCTCCTCCGTGCCATCGGATATGAGAGCGACAAGGATATTCTTCAGATCTTCGACCTCTGTGAGGAGATGAAGGTGAACAAGAAGAATATGAAGGCTGCCATCGGCCGTAAGCTCGCCGCACGTGTGCTGAAGAGCTGGAACGAAGACTTCGTCGATGAGGACACCGGCGAGGTGGTTTCCATCGAGCGCAACGAGGTCATCATGGAACGTGAGACGGAGATTACTCCCGAGAATGTCGACGACATCCTCGAGAGCGGCACCACCACCATCCTCCTGCATAAGGATGCCGAGATGGCCAGCCGCTACGGCATCATCTTCAACACGCTGCAGAAAGACCCCAGCAACTCCGAGAAGGAGGCTGTCACCTATATCTACCGTCAGCTGCGCAATGCCGACCCCGCCGACGACGCCAGTGCAAGGGAAGTGTTCCAGAACCTTTTCTTCTCTGACAAGCGTTACGACCTGGGTGATGTGGGCCGCTACCGCATCAACAAGAAGCTCGGTCTGGAGATCGACTTCGAGAAGCGCACGCTGACCAACGAAGACATTATCGCTATTATCAAATATCTCATCCAGCTGGTAAACTCCAACGCTACCGTCGACGATATCGACCACCTGTCGAACCGCCGCGTGCGTACCGTGGGCGAACAGCTGGCCAACCAGTTCTCGATCGGTCTGGCACGTATGAGCCGCACCATCCGTGAGCGAATGAACGTGCGTGACAATGAGATCTTCACACCGACCGACCTGATCAACGCCAAGACCATCTCGAGCGTCATCAACTCATTCTTCGGTACCAACCCCCTGTCGCAGTTCATGGACCAGACCAACCCGCTGGCAGAGGTCACCCATAAGCGCCGTCTGTCGGCACTCGGCCCCGGCGGTCTGTCGCGTGAGCGTGCAGGCTTCGAGGTGCGTGACGTACACTACACCCACTATGGACGTCTCTGCCCCATCGAGAGCCCTGAAGGACCGAACATCGGTCTGATCTCGTCGCTCTGCGTCTATGCGAAGATCAACGACCTCGGATTCATCGTCACTCCCTACCGCACGGTAGAGAATGCCAAGGTCGACATGAGCAACGATGACATCGTATACCTCACTGCCGAGGAGGAAGAAGGAAAGATTATCGGTCAGGGCAACGCACCGCTGAAGAAGGACGGCTCCTTCATCCGTACCTATGTGAAGTGCCGTCAGGATGCCGACTATCCTGTCGTGCCGCCCAGCGAGGTGAACCTCATCGATGTGTCGCCGCAGCAGATCGCCTCTGTCTCGGCAGCACTCATCCCGTTCCTCGAGCATGACGACGGTCACCGCGCACTGATGGGATGTAACATGATGCGCCAGGCCGTACCTCTGCTCCATAACGATGCACCTATCGTAGGCACCGGACTGGAGAAGCAGGTCTGCGAAGACAGCCGCACGATGATCGTTGCCGAAGGCGACGGCGTCATCGAGTATATCGACGCTACCACCATCCGCATCTGCTACGACCGTACCGAAGAGGAGGAGTTCGTCAGCTTCGAACCCGCCGTCAAGGAATACCGCATCCCGAAGTTCCGCCGTACCAACCAGAATATGACCATCGACCTGCGTCCCATCTGTGAGAAGGGACAGCACGTGAAGAAGGGTGACATCCTCACCGAGGGTTATGCCACGGAGAATGGTGAGCTGGCACTGGGCCGTAACCTGCTCGTGGCCTACATGCCCTGGAAGGGTTACAACTACGAGGATGCCATCGTGCTCAGCGAGCGCCTCGTCCGCGACGATGTCCTCACCTCCGTCCATGTCGATGAATATTCGCTGGACGTTCGTGAGACCAAGCGCGGCATGGAAGAGTTCACCGCCGACATCCCCAATGTCAGCGAGGAAGCCACCAAGGACCTCGACGAAAACGGTATCATCCGCGTCGGTGCACGCGTAGAGCCGGGCGACATCCTGATCGGTAAGATCTCACCTAAGGGAGAGAGCGACCCCTCACCCGAGGAGAAACTCCTCCGCGCCATCTTCGGCGACAAGGCCGGCGACGTGAAAGACTCGTCACTCAAGGCCAACCCCTCGCTCAGTGGCGTCATCATCGACAAGAAACTCTTCACCCGCGCCATCAAGACCCGTGAGTCGAAGAAGCAGGACAAGATACAGCTGGCCAAGATCGAAGAGGAATACGAAGCCAAGAACAATACGCTCAAGGACATCCTCGTCGACAAGCTCATCGTCCTCACCAAGGGCAAGACCTGCGAAGGCGTCAAGGACTATTCCGGTGCAGAAATCATCACCAAGGGAAGCCGCTTCACCGCTCCCGTGCTGAAGAACCTCGACTACGACGGCATACAGTCCGGCAACTGGACAGCCGACGAGCATACCAATGGGCTCATCAAGCAGCTCATCATGAACTACATCCGGAAGTACAAGCAGCTCGATGCCGAGCTGAAGCGCCGCAAGTTCGCCATCTCCATCGGCGACGAGCTGCCCTCTGGCATCCAGCAGATGGCAAAAGTCTATGTCGCCAAGAAGCGTAAGATCGGCGTCGGTGACAAACTGGCCGGACGTCATGGTAACAAGGGTATCGTATCGAAGGTGGTACGCATGGAAGACATGCCGTTCCTCGAGGACGGACGTCCCGTCGACCTCGTGCTCAACCCGCTCGGCGTGCCGTCACGTATGAACCTCGGACAGATCTTCGAGGCCATCCTCGGTGCCGCAGGTAAGCGCCTCGGCGTGAAGTTTGCCACACCGATCTTCGACGGTGCCAAACTCGACGACCTCTCCGAATGGACAGACAAGGCAGGACTGCCGCACCTCTGCTCCACCCATCTGTATGATGGTGAGACGGGTGAGATGTTCGACCAGCCCGCAACGGTCGGTATCACCTACTTCCTGAAACTCGGCCACATGGTTGAGGATAAGATGCACGCACGCTCCATCGGCCCGTACAGCCTCATCACGCAGCAGCCGCTCGGTGGTAAGGCACAGTTCGGTGGCCAGCGCTTCGGTGAGATGGAGGTATGGGCACTGGAGGCCTTCGGAGCCAGCCACGTGCTGCAGGAAATCCTCACCATCAAGTCCGATGATACCGTGGGACGCTCCAAGGCCTACGAGGCCATCGTCAAGGGCGACCCGATGCCTACTCCCGGCATTCCTGAGTCTCTCAACGTTCTGCTCCATGAGCTTCGTGGTCTGGGCCTCAGTGTTAAGCTTGACTGATGAAATAGTATATTGATAATCGAAAATTGATAATTGAAATATGGCTTTCAAGAAAGATACAAAGGTAAAAAATAATTTCTCGAAGATAACGATCAGTCTGGCATCTCCCGAAGAAATTCTTGAAAACTCCTTCGGCGAGGTTACCAAGCCCGAGACCATCAACTATCGTACCTATAAGCCTGAGCGCGACGGACTGTTCTGCGAACGCATCTTCGGTCCCACAAAGGACTATGAGTGCGGTTGCGGAAAGTACAAGCGCATACGCTACAAGGGCATCGTCTGCGACCGCTGCGGTGTGGAGGTGACCGAGAAGAAGGTACGCCGTGAGCGCAGCGGACACATCGACCTCGTCGTGCCCGTAGCCCACATCTGGTATTTCCGCAGCCTGCCCAACAAGATCGGCTATCTCCTGGGCATGCCCACCAAGAAACTCGATGCCGTCATCTACTACGAGCGCTATGTCGTCATCAATCCCGGTGTCCTCAAAGACCGTAAGGATGCCGACGACCTGCCCCTACTCGGCTCTCAGAAGTACGACCTGCTCTCCGAAGACGAGTATATCGACATCATCGAGAACAAGCTCGACCCGAGCAATGCCAGCCTCGACGACAGCGACCCCGACAAGTTCATCGCCAAGATGGGTGCCGAGGCCATCTACGACCTGCTGGCAGACCTCGACCTCGACAGCCTGTCCTACGAGCTCCGCGACCGCGCCAACAACGACTCGTCGCAGCAGCGTAAGACCGACGCCCTGAAGCGTCTGCAGGTTGTCGAAGCCTTCCGCTCATCCAAAGAGACCAACCGGCCGGAGTGGATGATCCTGCGCATCATCCCCGTCATACCGCCCGAGCTGCGCCCGCTGGTGCCCCTCGATGGCGGCCGCTTCGCCACATCCGACCTGAACGACCTCTACCGTCGCGTCATCATCCGTAACAACCGTCTGAAGAGACTCATCGAGATTAAAGCCCCGGAAGTCATCCTGCGCAACGAAAAGCGTATGCTCCAGGAAGCTGTCGACTCCCTCTTCGACAACAGCCGCAAGTCCAGCGCCGTCAAGAGCGAGAGCAACCGACCCCTGAAGTCGCTGTCCGACAGCCTCAAGGGTAAGCAGGGACGCTTCCGTCAGAACCTCCTCGGTAAGCGTGTCGACTATTCCGCACGCTCGGTCATCGTCGTCGGTCCTGAGCTGAAGATGGGCGAATGCGGACTGCCGAAACTCATGGCAGCAGAGCTCTATAAGCCGTTCATCATCCGTAAGCTCATCGAGCGCGGCATCGTGAAGACCGTCAAGAGCGCCAAGCGCATCGTCGACCGCCGCGAACCCATCATCTGGGACATCCTCGAGAACGTGATGAAGGGACATCCCGTGCTCCTCAACCGTGCACCGACACTTCACCGCCTCGGTATCCAGGCCTTCCAGCCGAAGATGATCGAAGGAAAGGCCATCCAGCTCCACCCGCTGGCATGTACCGCCTTCAATGCCGACTTCGACGGTGACCAGATGGCTGTCCACCTCCCCCTGAGCAACGAAGCCATCCTCGAGGCACAGATCCTCATGCTCCAGAGCCATAACATCCTAAACCCGGCCAACGGCGCACCAATCACCGTGCCTTCCCAGGATATGGTGCTCGGACTGTACTATATCACCAAGCTGCGCCCGGGAGCCAAGGGCGAAGGACTCACCTTCTATGGACCCGAGGAAGCCATCATCGCCCATAACGAAGGCAAGTGCGACCTCCACGCACCCGTCAAGGTGCTGGTCGACGACATCGTCGACGGCAAACCCGTCAAGCACGTCGTCGAGACCTCCGTCGGTCGTGTCATCGTCAATGGCATCGTACCCGACGAGGTAGGATACTTCAACGACATCATCTCGAAGAAGACCCTCCGCGGCATGATTGCCGACGTCATCAAGCATGTCGGTATGGCCCGCGCCTGCGAATTCCTCGACGGCATCAAGAACCTCGGCTATCGCATGGCCTACGAGGCAGGACTCTCCTTCAACCTCGATGACATCATCATCCCGAAAGAGAAGACCGAAATCGTCGAACAAGGTAACCGCCAGGTCGAAGAGATCACCGAGAACTACAACATGGGCTTCATCACCGATACCGAGCGCTACAACCAGGTCATCGATACATGGACCCACGTGAACAACAAACTCGGCGACATCCTCCTCAAAGAGATGACCGAGGCCGACCAAGGCTTCAACGCCGTATACATGATGCTTGACTCTGGAGCCCGTGGTTCTAAAGACCAGATCAAGCAGCTCTCCGGTATGCGCGGACTGATGGCAAAGCCGCAGAAAGCAGGTGCCGAAGGACAGCAGATCATCGAGAACCCGATCCTCTCGAACTTCAAAGAGGGTATGTCCGTGCTCGAATACTTCATCTCCTCGCACGGTGCACGTAAGGGTCTGGCCGACACCGCCATGAAGACGGCCGACGCCGGCTACCTCACACGCCGTCTGGTCGACGTCTCCCACGACGTCATCATCACCGAGGAAGACTGCGGCACACTCCGCGGACTCGTCTGCTCAGCACTGAAGAACGGCGAGGAAGTCATCTCCTCACTCTATGAGCGCATCCTCGGACGCGTCTCCGTACACGACATCATCCATCCCACCACCGGTGAACTCATCTGTGCAGCAGGCGAGGAAATCACCGAAGACAAGGCTCAGGCCATCGAAGACTCTCCCATCGAGAGCGTCGAGATCCGTTCCGTGCTCACCTGTGAGTCGAAGAAGGGCGTCTGCATGAAGTGCTACGGACGCAACCTCGCCACACAGCGCATGGTACAGATAGGCGAGGCCGTCGGCGTCATCGCCGCACAGGCCATCGGTGAGCCGGGAACACAGCTGACACTCCGTACCTTCCACGCCGGTGGTGTGGCCGGTAATGCCGCTGCCAATGCCTCCATCGTCGCCAAGAACGATGCCAAGCTCGAATTCGATGAGCTGCGCACCGTGCCCTTCGTCGAGAACAATGGCGAGGAGGACGTGAAATGCCAGATGGTCGTCAGCCGACTCGCTGAGGTACGCTTCGTCGACCCCAACACCAATATCGTTCTCTCCACACTCAACGTGCCCTACGGCTCATCGCTGTTCTTCGGACAGGGCGACAAGGTGAAGAAAGGCGACCTCGTCGCCAAGTGGGACCCCTTCAACGCCGTCATCGTCAGTGAATATGCCGGTAAGCTCCGCTTCCGCGACGTCGTGGCCGGTGTGACCTATAAGGCCGAGACCGACGAAACCACCGGACTCACCGAGAAGATCATCACCGACTCGCGCGACCATACGAAGGTTCCTACCTGCGACATCCTCGACAAGGACGGCACCGTCATCGGTACCTATAACTTCCCCGTAGGCGGACACGTCGTCGTAGAAGATGGTAAGAAGATCAAGACCGGTGAGACCCTCGTGAAGATCCCGCGTGCCGTAGGTGGTGCCGGCGATATCACCGGTGGTCTGCCCCGTGTCACCGAGCTCTTCGAAGCCCGTAACCCGAGCAACCCCGCTGTCGTCAGCGAAATCGACGGTGAGGTCACCATGGGTAAGGTGAAGCGCGGCAACCGCGAGATCATCATCACCTCGAAGACAGGCGACCAGAAGAAGTACCTCGTATCACTCTCCAAGCAGATCCTCGTCCAGGAACACGACGCCGTACGTGCCGGCACACCGCTCAGCGACGGTGTCATCACTCCCGGCGACATCCTCGCCATCAAAGGCCCCACAGCCGTTCAGGAGTATATCGTCAACGAGGTGCAGGACGTCTACCGCCTGCAGGGTGTGAAGATCAACGACAAGCACTTCGAAATCATCGTGCGCCAGATGATGCGCAAGGTACAGATCGAAGAGCCCGGCGATACCACCTTCCTCGAGCAGGAACTCGTCGACAAACTCGACTTCGCCGAGGAGAACGACCGCATCTGGGGTAAGAAGGTCGTCACCGATGCCGGTGACTCCGAGACCCTGCAGAAGGGACAGATCGTCTCCGCACGCCGTCTGCGCGATGAGAACTCCAGCCTCAAACGCCGCGATCTCCGACTCGTACAGGTACGCGACGCCATGCCGGCAACGTCAGTGCAGATCCTGCAAGGTATCACCCGCGCAGCACTGCAGACCAAGTCGTTCATGTCTGCCGCCTCCTTCCAGGAGACCACGAAGGTGCTCAACGAAGCTGCCATCCGTGGTAAGGAAGACCACCTCGAGGGTATGAAGGAGAACGTCATCTGCGGTCACCTCATTCCCGCCGGTACGGGTCTGCGCCAGTGGAGCAAGCTCGTCGTCGGCTCAAAAGAGGAACACGAACGCATCGAGGCCAACCGCAAGAACGTCCTCGACTTCGCCGATGAAGAGGTGGAAAACTAAGTAATTAGTAATGAGTAATGTGTAATTAGTAATTATGATTACCATTGCCCGATGAATAATCAGAGGGGGGTGACAGCAAGACCGCTGTCACCCCCCTCTTTTTCCCTCCAGCCTTGGCCCCCCATTGTCTTTAGCCTCCGAAAGTAACAGGAGATACGACAAAAACTCATTCGTAAATTATGGAACATCTAAAGACACGAAAGGAACGAAAGGGATGGGGGATGCGCTTCGCGCAGAAATCTTTCAAAAATCTTTTGAAAATCTATAAAAAATCTATGACGTCTCGGCGTCATGAGAGTTTTTTGTTTCTTTCGATGTTATACAATCTAACATGAAGATTTTCAAAGATTTTCTTTCAGATTTTCTTAGATTTCTTGCCGTTAGGCAATATGATGCGCTCCGCGCAGAACCGACGAACAAAGCAGGCGCAGAGCCAAACTCGTTTGAGCTTTGCCCTGCAAGGAGGAGGAAGACGAAGTCAAATCTTTCAAAAATCTATGCTGATGCCAAGGGCATCATGAAAAAATTCGTGTCTTTCGTGTTTTTCGATGTTCCCTGATTATTTGATGTTTTTTTTGAACATCTAAAGACACGAAAGGAACGAAAGGGATGGAGATGCGCTTCGCGCAGAAATCTTTCAAAAATCTATGCTGATGCCAAGGGCATCATAAAAAATTCGTGTCTTTCGTGTTTTTCGATGTTCCCTGATTATTTGATGTTTTTTTTGAACATCTAAAGACACGAAAGGAACGAAAGGGATGGAGATGCGCTTCGCGCAGAAATCTTTCAAAAATCTATGCTGATGCCAAGGGCATCATAAAAAATTTCGTGTCTTTCGTGTTTTTCGATGTTCCCTGATTATTTGATGTTTTTTTGAACATCTAAAGACACGAAAGGAACGAAAAGGATGGTGGATGCGCTCCGCACAGAACCGACGAACGAAGCAAGCGCAGAGCCAAACTCGTTTGAGCTTTGCCCTGCAAGGAGGAGGAAGACGAAGTCAAATCTTTCAAAAATCTATGCTGATGCCAAGGGCATCATGAAATTTTTGTTTCTTTCGTGTCTTTAGATGTTACAAAATATTCGATGTTACAAAATATTCGATGTTTCCCAATTACTTCATCACTTTCTTTCCGTTGCGGATGGTGATGCCGGGGTAGCTGCTGGCGACGCGCTGTCCCTGCAGATTGTATGCGGGTGCCGCCTTGCTGCTGTTAGCTGCTGACTGTCCGCCGGTGATGTCGCGGATGCCGGTGGTGGTGACGGTGAACTGTGGTCCTGTGGCGAATGGTGAGCCGTCGTAGGCGGCGTTGATGGTCTGTACGCCCCATGAGAAGGTGCCTCCGGTATGTGGCCGCAGGGTGATGCTGTTGTTCTGTCCTGCTGCGCCGAGATGGTTCACCTTGCGCTTTCCGTCGTTGTCTCCTCCGACGATGCTGTTAGGGGAGTAGACGAGGTTGCCGTCGGCATCGCTGACGTAGAAGTCGTAGGTGACGTTGCCCTTGGCGTTGGCGGGTGCCTCCCAGGATAGGGTGACGGTGTCGTCGGATACCTCTGCCTTCAGGTTGACGGGAGCGTCGGGTGTTGCCGGTACGCTGTTGGTATTCTGCATGAATACGGTGCTTCGTCCCTGCTGTTCTTCGGAGAAGTAGTTCTCGTCGGATACGACGCCTGCGATGAACAGGTCTTTCGCGCCGTCGGCGTTATAGTCGACGAATATCATCGAGTGGTTATAGCATCCGGGGTAGGGTGTGGTGCGTGTGAGGTGTCCTGTTCCGTCGTTGAGGTAGAGCATGGCACCCGACTCGGTTGTTCCGAATTTCACTCCCGAAGCGAAGATGTGGAAGTTGCCGTCGCCGACCCAGTCGTATACGCCGAAGGTGTTGTCTACGGCTGTCGTCGTCTGGTAGAAGTCTTCGGAGAACTCGCTGTCGAGGATGGTAAACGCGGGTCGTGCGTTGCCGTCGTTGATATAGACGCGCTGTTTGCCGGAGCTCTCTCCTGTTGTGGCGTCGCCTGTTCCGGCGAGGATGATGTCGAGGTGTCCGTCGTTGTTCATGTCGGCCACCTGCAGTGCGCCGTTAGCCTTTGGGAACAGGCCGCTCTCGGCGTCGCTGAGTCCGAGGCGTGAGAAGGAGCCTGGCTGTTGCGGGTTGTTGAGGTAGATGTCGGAAAAACGTTTCATCGTGCTGTTGCCGTCGACGATGGCAGAGAGGATGATGTCGTTGTATCCGTCGTTGTTCATGTCGTAGGTGCCGAGGATGATGCTTGAGAAGTTCAGCTCCGTCTCGTAGGGAATGACTTGGAAGTTGTATGCGCCGTCGGTCTGTCCGATGTTATGGAGGATGACGTTATAGGAGCGGTCGCCCTGGTATCCGGCACAGACGATGTCGGGGAGTCCGTCGTTGTCGATGTCGGTGACGTCGCCCTTCGCCGGTGCCTTGATGTCGAAGTCATAGTCGATGTCATGGAACAGCATCTGTGCGACGTTGAACGTCCCTTTGCCTTTTCCGATGAAGAGTCCCTCGGTTCCGTAGTCGCCGGTATAGGCCTCGTCGGAGGTCTTTGTCCCGACGGCTTCAAAGGCCACGATGTCGGTGATGCCGTCGGCATTGAAGTCGCAAGGTGTGATGGACGGCATGTCGGCAACCTGTATGGTGCAGTCGCTGCTGACGAGTGTCGTCCACTGTTTGAGTTTTGGCATGTAGAGCTGTACGTCCATCTGCCGGCGCTGTGTGAAGGCGTTTCGTGCGTCGTTGGTTTTGTTTCGTCCTGATCCTCCTGCCACGATGTCGAGCCATCCGTCGCCGTTGAGGTCGGCAGCGGTGGCATATCCGCGCATATACCCCCAGTTGGTGTATACCTCGTCGGGCATGTTGGGATAGCCGGGCAGTGAGGGCCGGATGAGCGGTTTGTCGGTGTCGACGACGAGGTGTCCGTTGACCCATTTCATCGTGGCGATATACATCAGTCGCGGATGCACTGTCGTGCTGTTGTTATGGGCATGGAACACCATGCGGAGGATGCCGTCCTTGTCGGTGAAGAGGGAGTGGTGGCCTGTGCCGACGAGTCCGAACCCCTTCTGCAGGATGGGGTTACGGGTGTATTTCGACCAGTTTCCCTGTGGCTTAGACGAGGTGGCATAGCCCACGCCGTAGTTGGGGCTTTGGTAGTCGTTGCCGGAGTAGGTGAGGTAGTATTTCCCGTCGTACTTGATCATGTTCGGTCCCTCGTTGACGCGTCCCATGACGTTTTCCCACGCCTGCGACACGGAGAAACAGTGCTTCAGCGTACCTTCAACGGGTGTGATATGGTCGTCGGCGAGTTCTACGCTCCAGATGCAGTTGCCGTCGGTGAAACGTACGAAATACATGTACTGTTTGCCGTCATCGTCGGTGAAGACGGATGAGTCGATGCACTTCTCCGATCCGAGCAGCGGTTCCATCTGGTAGCTGCCCACCTGTGTGAAGGGTCCCGTCGGTGATGACGACGTGGCGGCGTAAAGGTGTTCGTTGGCCGAGAAATACATGTAGTAGGTGCCGTCGAAATTATACACCTCCGGTGCCCAGAACCATCGTGTCTCGGTGGTGTTGCCGCTGCTGAGAGCCAGTCCCTCGAAGGTCCACTCCCTCAGGTTGTCCGACGAATAGCACTCGATGCCGTTTCCGGCATGTGTGCCATAGGCGTAGTATTTGTTGTTGTCGAGGAGGATGTAAGGGTCGGCGAAGGGCACCTTGCTTGTTCCTCCGATAGCGAGAGCGTTGGCTGCGAAGGCCACGACAGAGACTACGATGCTGAGTATTCTTTTCATAATAGCTGTTATGATGTTTTTTGTTATGTTCTGTTTTCTGCATGCAAAGTTACTTAATAATCTGATGAAATGCAATAGCTGTTTTCTGTTTTTTATGGTAATTTTGTGTGGAAAAAGGGGAATATCGTTCAAAACCATCCTGTGATAGAACAAAAAACGTTAAGAGCAGGTCGTGGATTTTGTCATGTGACCGTTTCTTCGTACCTTTGCAACTCAAAACGAAAAAGGAATAACAGAATACATTATATGGAACTCATCAAAGACCAGTCATTCGGAGGGGAACGGCCCCTCTTTGGATTGCAGGACACCCGCCTGGAGAATGTCACCATCACCGAGGGAGAGTCGGGCATCAAGTGTTGTAAGAATATCGAGGCCGACGGCTGTCGCTTCATCGGGAAATATCCCTGGTGGCATGTCGACGGCAGCATCATCACCAACTGCCACTTCGAGGTCGGTGCCCGGTCGGCCATCTGGTATTCCAATGACATGACGATGCGCGACACCGTCATCGACGGTCCGAAGCTCTTCCGCGAGATGAAGAACCTCACCCTCGAGAATGTCGTCATCAATGATGCCGACGAGACCTTCTGGGGCATCGACGGCCTCACCGTCAGGAACGTGCGTCTGCACGACGGCACCTACCCCTTCATGCACAGCAACAATATCTATGTCGACCACCTCGAGAGCGACTCGAAATACGTCTTTCAATACTGCAAGAACGTAGAGGTACACCATGCCCACATCGTCACCAAGGACTCCTTCTGGGAGTGCGAGAACGTCGTTATCTACGACTCCGTCATCGACGGCGAATACCTTGCCTGGCACTCGAAGAACGTGCGCCTCGTCAACTGCCACATCGCCGGCGAGCAGCCCCTGTGCTACGTACGCGACCTCGTCCTCGAGAACTGTACCTTCGACGCCGCCTGCGACCGTGCCTTTGAAGACTCCTACGTCACTGCCGACATCCGTGGCAGCATCACCGAGATCAAAAATCCCATCAGCGGACATATCGTAGCCGACGAGATCGGCCGCATCACCTACGACCGTTTCGTACGCCAGCCCAACAACTGCATCATCGAGACCAGGAAGTAAATACATGTTCGATAAACTTACCCAACGCCGCGGCACCAACAGCTATAAGTGGGACGAGGAGCCAGACGCCCTCCCCCTGTGGGTCGCCGACATGGACTTCGAAGTGGCACCAGCCATCACCGACGCCCTGCGCCAACGTGTAGACCATGCCATCTTCGGCTACACCTTTGTTCCCGATAGCTACTACGATGCCATCATCAGCTGGTTTCAGCGCCGCCACCAGTGGACTATCAGCCGCGAGAGCATACAGTATACCAGCGGCGTCGTCCCCGCCCTGTCATGCGTCATCAAGGCACTCACCATGCCTGGTGAGAAAGTCATCGTCATGACACCAGTCTACAACTGCTTCTTCTCGAGCATCCGCAACAACGGCTGCGACGTCATGGAGAACCCTCTGCGGCAGACTGGCGACACCTACCAGATAGACTATGACGCCCTCGAAGCGTGCTGCGCTGACGAGAAAGCCACACTCATCGTGCTCTGCAACCCCCACAACCCCGTCTGCCGCGTATGGCATGCCGATGAGCTGCGCCGCGTCAGCGACATCTGCCGGCGCCACCATGTGCGCATCGTCAGCGACGAGATACACTGCGAACTCGTCATGCCCGGCCACCACTACACACCCTTCGCCACCATCGACGATGAGGCCATCATCCTCTGTTCACCATCGAAATCTTTCAATACCGCCGGTCTGCAGATTGCCAACATCGTCTGCAACGACAGCGAGACACGCCGACGCATCGACCGTGCCATCAACATCAACGAGGTGTGCGACGTCAACCCCTTCGGCGTCATCGCCCTGCAGGCCGCATACAACGACAGCGAGGCGTGGCTCGACAACCTCAACGTCTACCTCTACGACAACTACCTCGCCCTGCGGCAGTTCTTCCGTGAGCGGCTGCCCCATCTGCCCGTCACCACCCTCGAAGGCACCTACCTCGTCTGGGTGGACATACGGCCCACAGGCCTCACCAGCGACGAGGTCACCCGCCGCCTGCTCACCGAAGGTCACGTATACGTCAGCAGTGGCACCCTCTACCACGGCGAGGGTTTCATCCGTCTGAACATCGCATGCCCGCGAGCCAGACTCCTCGACGGCCTCAACCGCATCGCTGAGGCATTATCTGGGATTTCCGGATAACCCGGATAACCCGGATAACCCGGATAACCCGGATATTCCGGATATTCCGGAAGTAACAAAAAAAAACGGGGGAAACATCCCCCGTTTTTGTATTCCTATGGTCTGTCTTCTTCGGCAGTTCCCCAGTCAGATGGCTTTGGTCCCATCTGCAGCTGGAGTGTACCACCGGCCATGATGTCGGCGTAGTCGATGTATGACTTGGTGTAGGGCTTGCCGTTGAGTGTTGCGCTCTGCACATAGATGTTCTCGCGGCTGTTGTCCTTGGCCTGTATGGTGAACGTGCGGTTGTTGCCCACGTTGAGCACGGCCTCGTCGACGACTGGTGATCCGATGATGAAGCGGCCACCGGCGGGTTCCACCTGATAGAGTCCTACAGAGGAGAGGATGTACCATGCCGACATCTGTCCTACGTCCTCGTTGCCAATGAGTCCGTCGGCACGGGTGGTGTACATCTCGTTCATGACTTTACGGAGCAGGGGTGCGGCCTTCCAAGGCTGCCCGGCGTAGTTATACATATATATAATATGGTGCGAGGGTTCGTTGCCGTGGGCATACTGTCCGATGAATCCGCTGATATCGGGGGAAGCCTCTTCGCCCATGTCGCCCTCGGTGGTGAACAGGCTGTCGAACTTCGCAAGGAAGGCATCGTTGCCTCCGAAGAGGTTGATGAGTCCGTGGACGTCGTGCGGTACGAGCCAGGTGTACTGCCATGCGTTGCCCTCGGTGTAGTCGTCGGCGCGATGGATGACGCGGATGGGGTCGAAGGGCTCGCGGAACTGTCCTTTGCTGTCTACGGCGCGCATGAATCCCGTTGCGGAATCGAAATACTTGCTGTAGGAGCGGCTGCGCTCGTAGAAGAAGCGGTAGTCGTCGTCGGCTCCGAGCTTCTTGGCCACGCGTGCTGCACCGTCTTCAGCCAGGCAGTATTCCAATGCTTTGGCAACGGTCTCGTTGGTGGGCTCGAGGTCGTAGGGTATGTAGCCGTATTGCTTGAGCAGTCCGAGTGAGCGGTCGTCGCGGAGGGCGGTCTGCTTCATGGCGTCGAGTGCCTGCTGCGGGTTGTCAACGAATCCTTTCAGGGTGAGGTCGGCAAGGACGGCCATTCCCGGGTTGCCCACCATGCAGTCGGTCTCATTTCCCATGAGGTGCCATACGGGCAGGTCGCCCTGCTGCTGGCAGATGTGTAGGAAGGTCTGTGCGAAGTCGCGCTGCTTATCGGGCATGATGAGTGTCATCAGCGGGTGTGCTGCGCGGTAGGTGTCCCATAGCGACAGGGTGGTGTAGTTGGTGAAGTCGCCGTGGTATACCTTTCCGTCAGCTCCGCGGTAGTCGCCGTTGACGTCGCAGAACACCGACGGTGCGGTGAGGAGGTGATACATGGCTGTATAGAAGATGGTCCTCACCTCGTCGTCATTGGTCTTGATGGTGATGCGCGAGAGTTCGCGGTTCCATGCCTCGTCGGCTTCGCTGACGACGCGGTCGAAGTCCCAGTGGTCGGCCTCAGCGAGCATGTTGGCCTTGGCACCTTCGATGGAGACGGGAGACAGTGCCGTCTTGACAATCAGCTGGTCGTTGCCCTCCTGAGTCTGTGGTCTGATGAGGGCGAGGGTGTCGTTGCTGCCCTCTAGGACGTCGACAGGTTCGGAGAAGGCCATGGAGAAGAAGGTGTAGCGGTCGGCAGCCCATCCTGTGGAGCGTCGGTAGCCGGTGATGAGTGTCGGCGACTCCTGGGTGTAGTGGCATTCGGTCATCTTGTCCCATCCGATGCATTGTGCGAGGTCGAGTCGGAGCAGGAGGCTGTCAGAGCCGTCGATGTCAGCTCGCGGGATGGTGGTGAACTTGTACATGGCGACACGCTGTGTGGCGGTGAGCTCGACAGTGACGTTGGGCTTCCACAGGTGTACGCTGTAGTAACCTGGTTCCATGTTCTCGTCGTCGTGGGAGAAGATCACGTCGTGCTGGTCGGCATTGGTGACGGGCAACAGCGCGATGTCGCCGAGGCATCCGATTCCCGTTCCGCTGAGGTGCATGGTTCCGAAGCCGATGAGCACGGAGTCGCTGTCGTGATATCCCGAGCACCAGTCCCATCCGCGTGTGTACTGGCTGGGTCCTACCTGTACGAGTCCCGACGGCACGTTGGCTCCCATGAATACGTGTCCGTTGCCGCCCGTTCCGATACGTTGGTCAACGAACATGGTGAGGTTCTGCTTCCCTGTTGAGGTCTGCGTGTCGCAAGACGACATGCCCATGATGGCAGCCAGTGCGGCAAGAAGAATAATCTGCTTTTTCATATTGCTTTTGTTTGCTTACTATCTTGTGCTTTTACCTTTTGGCTATTTACCCATCGTGCTGATGCAGAAGGTGAACGAGCGGTTGCGGTAGGTCACGCAGTGCTTAGGCAGCGGCCAGGCTCCCCAGGAGTCGATACCGCCCACACCCATCTGGATGTCGTCGATGCAGAGCGTCACATGGTCGGCCTTCTTCAGGTCTTCCGGATGGCGCTGGTGCTTTTCCAATCCTTCGTCGAGCTCGTCGATGTCGTAGTTCAATGCACTCATCGAGAGATGATTTTCTCCAGCTATCCCAACACGAATGCCTTGGTCATTATGCATGTTCCACCAGCGGATGTCGGTCTTCGTGCCCGTCTCCTGTGGGCGGATATAGGGATAGAACTGTTCGTCGACAGTCTGTTTGTAGATGCCGAGGCGTTGTGAGAACTGGCGGTCCTGATAGTTCTCTACCGGTCCGCGGCCATAGTATTCAATCTGTTGGAAGCTCTTCGGCATGGTGGCCGTCATGCCGAAGCGCATCATGTTGGGCACGTCGGCACCTGCCGTGGTCTGAAGCCGCTGGGTCACGGTGAGGTTGCACAACGCGTCGTACTCATAGGTCAGATAGAGCTTTGCCTTTACGTCGGGCATGTCGTAGGACACAACGGCCCTTCCCGTGGCTTCATCGGCATTGATGCTTTCCACGACCAGTTTCGGGTGATGCCATACGCCGAGGCTCTTCTGCATTCCGGCACCCATGTCGTTGTCGGTCACGGCACGCCAAAAGTTAGGACGCAGGTCGCTCACGACGGCCTGGCTTTGGTAATAGAGGGTGGGGAAGCCTGTCGTCTTGTCGATGCGGAGGTAGTCGCCGCTATTGCCGGAGAGGAGGCAGAGGGCATCGGCATCCTCGCTGACCATCTTCTTTTTCTTCTGGTCTTTGTGCTTGACGGGATTGGTGCCCACCAGTATCACCTTATTCATTTCCATTACCCGCTTCTGGTCGACAGTCGACACCATAAACTGGTCGTAGGCAATGCGCTGTCCGGCCTGCATCAGCGGTTCGGCCTGGTCGAGGTAGAAGTCAACGTTGAGCAGAACTTCTGTGGCATCGAGGGGTGGAATCAGCGGAGCAACATTTGATAGTGCCGACGTGAATGCTGAACCGAGCGTATATAGGCGCGACTGTTGCGGCTGCACGTCAAGATGGGGGACGATGCCTGTTGCCACTTCCTGACCGTCGGAGAGCAGTGTCCAGTGCATGTTCACGTTGCGGATGTTGCGGAAGAAGTTTTCGTTCTTTATGCTGATGATGCCGTTCGGCAGGTCGACGGGTTCAGCCCAGATGTTCTGGTAGTAGTATCCTACCTCATACATGTGCGGGTTGGGTTTGCGGTCGGGCGAGATGAGTCCGTTGCAGTTGAAGTTGTTGTCCGACGGGTCGTAGTCGTTGTAGTCGCCGCCATACATATATCCATTCTTTCCGTGGAGAGCCTGGTCGACGAAGTCCCAGATGAATCCGCCTTGGAATTTTCCGTTCTGGCGTACGACATCCCAATACTCTTTGAATCCTCCGCAGGAGTTGCCCATGGCGTGAGCATATTCACACTGGATGAGTGGCTTCTGGTCTGCCGGTCTGGTACTGCTGTTGTAGAAATTGCACCATTCCTGTGAGGCGTACATCGGACATCGGATGTCGCTGTTCGGCCCGTCGCCGCAGCGCTCCCAGTGTATGGGTCGTGAGGGGTCTTTCTCTTTGATCCATTTGTAGATGACGGTGAAGTTGGGTCCGTCGACGGTTTCGTTGCCCATCGACCACATGACGATGCTTGGGTGGTTGCGATAGATATTGACGTTATGCTGGTTGCGCTCGAGGAGTTGCTTCAGGAAGAGCGGTGTCTTCGAGATGGCGGTGTCCTCATATCCGAAGCCATGGCATTCCTGGTTGGTTTCAGCGCAGAGGTATATGCCATATTCGTCGCAGAGGTCATACCACACGGGGTCGTCAGGGTAGTGGCAGGTGCGCACGGCATTGATATTGAACTTCTTCATGATGGTCAGGTCCTGTATCATCCTTTCACGTGAGACGATATATCCGCCGTCGGGGTCCATCTCGTGCCGGTCGGCGCCCTTGATGTAGATGGGCTGTCCGTTGACGAGGAAGCGGGCGTCCTTGATTTCTATCTTGCGGAATCCCACGCGCTGGACGATGGTCTCCTCGGCATAGGTAGTCACCAGGGTGTAGAGGTAGGGTGTCTCGGCCGTCCACTTTCTGGGGTTCTTCACGGTGATGACGGTGCCGCCCTGCTTGGGCATTGATTCATCCCATGCGCTGATTTTGTCGGCAGCCACTAAGCGTCCGTCGGCATCGTAGAGCTTCAGGTAGGCGGCGCCCTGTCCGTGGGCGAGGACGTTCACGTTGAGCACGCCGTCCTGGTAGTCGCTCGTCAGGTCGGAGGTGATCTGCAGGTCGTCGATGTGGCTGTCCTTGTTGCGGCAGTAGAGGTAGGAGTCGCGTGCCACGCCCGTCAGTCGCCAGAAGTCCTGGTCTTCGCAGTAGGAACCGTCGCACCAGCGGAACACCTGGAAGGCGATGAGGTTCTCACCTGCTTTCACGTAGGGTGTGATGTCGAACTCTGCGGCCACCTTAGAGTCTTCCGTGTAGCCGACGAACTGTCCGTTGACATAGAGGTACATGCATGATGTCACACTGCCGAAATGTGCGATGACCTGATTGTTGCCGATCCATTCCGCCGGGACGTTGATGACGCGTCGGTAGGAGCCGATGTGGTTGTCTTTTAAGGGTACTTCTGGCGGGTTGTTCTTGAAGTGACCTCGCCATGCGAAGCCGATGTTCACATATTCCGGGTCGCCATAGCCGTTGAGCTCCCAGATGCCAGGTATGGGCATGGTGTCCCAGTCGGCGTCGTTGAGGTCGGTGTGGAAGAAGTCGGCAGGCCGCTGGTCGGCATGTTCCACCCACCGGAACTTCCAGTTGCCGTGGAGCGACAGGAAGCGTTTCGACTGTGTCATGTCGTGTTGGCGTGCCAGTGTCTCGTTCTCATAGGCGAAGAACGTGGTGTGCATAGGTAGTCTGTTCACTTCGTTCACCTCAAGGTCGTGCCACTCGGTGAACGTCGGTACTTGCTGAGCCCTTACAGAGAGCGTGAGGGCTGCCAGCCCCATCAGCAGGATAAATCTCTTTCTCATGGTTTGTTTTTATCTTGTTTAATAATCTTTTATAATCAATGAAGTTCAAGGGTCATGACTCAAGATACTATTTCCAGTCGTCGGGTCGGTTGGTGATGATGCCATCGACGTTCCATGCGGGTGCCGAGGCGACCTCTTCGAGAGTCCATGCCTTCACCTCCTTGCCGTGGCGGTGGATGTCGTCGATGAGGCTCTGGTTGAGGGCGCCTGCAAAGATGTTGAACGAGGCAACATGGCTGTATTTCTTGAATGAGAAGCGGGTCAGTCCTACGTCGATGATGACGGGCAGTCCCGGCAGCTTGGCTATGAAGAGTTTCTCCAGGCGTACCTTCGGATCGATGGCGTGGAGATTGTCGAGCACGCTGTCGTTGAACGACTGTACGACCGTCCATGCCTCAGCGTCGTGGCGGCGTATCTCGTCGATGGTCTTCTGCTCGATACCCTGATAGAGATTGCCGGTACGTTTGATCTCGATGAGCAGGAGGCATCGACCGTCGACGAGGGAGAGTACTTCGTCGAGCGTCGGCAAGTGTTCGTCAGTGAGGCGGCCCTGGGCATCGACGACCTTTATCCTGCTGATATCATCCATAGTCAGGTTGCAGATCTTTCCGTTGCCATTGGTGGTACGGTCGACGGTCTGATCGTGGCACACCAACAGTTGTCCGTCCTTGGTCAGGTGGATGTCCACTTCGATGGCGTCGGCCCCGGCTGCTATGCCGCGCTCGATGCTGGTGAGCGTGTTCTCCGGTCCCAGTGCTGCTCCTCCGCGATGACCTACGATTTGCATGGCACCAACGGCCGCAGCGTCATATCCCCGGGCTTTGAACATTGAAGGGAGGAACGGACTGATCAGATAGACAAGTACGACGATGACTAAAGCAAGTATCATTTTTCTCTTTTTCATTTATTCTGTATTAACATTTAATTCCAAACATGTGGCGCATGAGAATCTTCACGACACGGGTGAACCACGAGAAGCAGTCGGTGGTCTCGGTGACCTGGCCGATGGCTTCGATGGAGAACTTGTCGACGGCAGGCTCGTGGATGAGCGACCAGATGAGGAACTTTCCGAACTTATGGGTGAAGAGGTCGGAGAGGGTCTCGCCGCTGGGGTGATAGCTGAGAATTTCTTCGCTGTAGGCCGACACGCCCGGGAACTTCAGTCCGGCCACCTCAGTACGGATGAAGTTGTCCACCTCATCCGGGAAGTAGTTCTTCGCCGTGCTGAACACGTTACCCACGAGGCGTATGAGGTCGTAGCCATAGATACCGCCGCGTGAGGAGATGTCCACCTTGTCGATGGCATCTACCGAGGCCTGTGTCTCGAACTGCTGCATGATATATTTAAGCAGTGATAGTCCGGTTCTGACGAATCCGAAGTCGGCGATGAGTTCGCTGATGTTGTCGATGATATGGTAGAGCAGTTCCTTGTCGTGGTCGTGACAGGCCTTGTCGATGAGTTCGTAGAACAGCGGCACGGGTCGGCTGTCGCCCTGTCGGCAGACACCGTCGCCGTGGTGTGTGTTGTAGACCACGCCGTACCATGTCAGCACATTGCGCTTATAGCGTCCGCGGGGGTTGGCCTTCTCGCTGCTGCGGGCAGGGAAGAGTCCTCGGCACCGGCATGTCCAGTCGCGGCACTCCCGTTCGTAGATGGCAAGCAGTTCGTTGTTGGTATGGTCGGACTGCACCTCGATCTGCAGCAGGTTGTAGAGCATTGACATCTGTGAATAGTCGTACCACTGGGTTTGCCGGAAGCGGTCGGTGAAGAATTCGTCGATGATGGGTTTGACATATTCCCAGTTTGCTGCTCCCATGATGACGAGTACGCGCTCGATGACGAAATAGCTCAGGGAGTCGCCGGTGGTGTAGGCGTCGAGTATGGCGGGGTGGTAGCTGATGAAGCGCTGTGCTGCCTCGCGGTGTGCCGGGTTGCCGGTATCGGTGCCGTGGTCGTTGTAGAAGCTGACGAATGCCACCGTCTCCTTCAGGGCATCGCGACTCCACCGGTCGTGAGGTGCATGGGCGGGTATGACACTTTCGTCCCAGCAGTTCTGGTATTCGATGGCATTGTTCACGTAGTCGCTCTGGAACGTGATCTGCCGTCGCATGGCAATCTGAATGAAGGGCATGATGGCGCGTACGACGCGATAGTTCCACGTCAGGTGGCTCACCACGCCGCGGATGAGGTCCATGAGCGGTGCTATCTCCTTGCGCTGCTCTCCGCCTGCCAGCTGGCAGTCGATGATGAGGAGTACGCAGAGGCGTGTGGCTGTCTCGAGGAAGCTCATCGACTGCTGTCGTACCTTTTTCTTCAGTGCGGTTGCGATGAGGCTGTGCTGTTCGATGATGGCATACATCTCCTCGACGATGCGTCGTGTGAGGTTGCTGTTGAGGGGTGTGAAGCTGAGGGTGTAGCGGCGGTTGGAGAGGTAGTAGGCATACATGCAGGCGGTATTGCGCACTTCGAGGATGTCGTCGAGCATGAGCCTCCACACCAGTTGCAGGGCATCGTGGCGGTAGAGTCCTTCGTTGAAGAAGTCGGAGAGGAGCACGCCGTTCATCGTGCTCACCAGTGCGGTGTTGCGCAGGCGGATGAGGGGTGAGAGGCTGGTCGACAGCTGTCGGTGTTCGGCAATGAGGTCGGGTGTGGACTGGTTGGCGCCGATGAGCCGGATGACCTCATTATAGCGTGCTATCTCGCCGGCATGCTCAGCCGTAGATTCGTTGAGCATGTCGTGGAGGATGCTGAACAGCTCGTCTTCGTAGTTCTCGCGGATGAGGGTGTCGAGTGTTTCGTTGACGAGGGTCATCACGGTGAAGTCCTCGCTGTGTCGGGCGGCGAGTGTCATGATGGTGGTGGCATCGCCGGTGCGCAGGTAGTCGATGAGGAGTGCGTTGCGCATGGCTCCCATAAACACCACGTTGGTGACACCGCGTTGCAGGGCATCGAGGAAGATGTCGGCATTGATAGGCTGACTGCTCATGGCGAGCTGTCTGTCGACGAAACGTCGTCCGATGACGTATTCCAGGAAGCGCTCATAGATGAACTGTATATATGTGGTTTCGCCGTGCTCGGTCTGTTTCTCTACCTCTCGCAGCATGGGGCGCTCGGCTTTGTTGAGCAGTTCGCCATAGGCAATAGTGATGCCGTCGTCCTTGACGATGAGGGCGGCGAGGTCGGCCAGGGGTGTTCCCACGGGAGCCTTGCGCACGGCCTCTACGTCGATGCCGTCGACAGGCTGACCGCTGAGGTAGTTGTCGAGGAACCAGTCGGAGATGGCATTGACAATGTCAATCTGTTGCCATCCGGCATAGGAGCTGCCGATGTCGGAGAGCATCTTGGCAAAGAGCGCAATACTGGTGTAGTCGCCCATACTGTCGGTGAGCCGTCGTCCGAGGAAGTTGGTACAGACGTATTTCAGGATGAGTGGATCTTTCAGCCGGAGTGCCACCGACCGGTTGATGTCGGTGAAGTCGGTGGCCATTTGGTACAGGCTCCTGTAAATGTCGTATGCTTCGTGGGCTTCGCTGTCGGTGAACCCTCGGATGACGGTGTCATCCTCCCGTTCGCCGTGGTAGATCAGGTTGTCATCGGCAGCGACGGTGGGTTGTATGAGGTTCTTCCAGGTGTAGGTGCGGCAGGTGAAGAGAACTTTGAAACGCGGGAAGCTGTCGCCGGCGAACACTGTGCGTATGGCTTCGTAGAGCAGTAGCGGTCCGTTGTCGTCGGTGCTCTCGGTCTGTCGGCCAGTGATGGAGTAGGGGTCGTTGGCGTATTTCAGACACTCGTTGATGGCGTCGAAGAAGACATAGAGTGTGCGGCCAGTTTCCTCGAAGCGGTCATGGACCTTGTGCATGAACTTCATCAGGTCGGTCTTGGGATTGCGTCCGAATACCTGTTTGATTTTCATGTCGAGTGAGACATTGGCGAAATCGCTTGCATTGAAGATGAGTACGGCTTCTCCCTGCCGGATGAGCGTCTCTGTCCAGAAACTCAGCTGGTTGGTCTTACCCTGCCCGGCCTCGCCTACCATGGGGAAGAGGGTTGCCGGGCTGTCGACGAAGCGGTGGAGGGCATCGGTGAGCTGGCGGCGTTCGACGAATAGTTCGCGGTTGTACTTCTTCTCTTTGTAGATTTGGTTGATGAAGAGGGCCGACTCTGCGTTGACGGCTTGCCGTATCTCTTCCCAGTTCATCTCTTTGGAGATGTCGAATGAGGGCAGTGTGCGCTTCATCCGTTCGTCGAAGGACCGGTTGCGGCTGTCGTCGATGATCATCTCTGCCTGTTCGTTGCTCGAGACGTATTGGATGGTTTCGTTGTCGCGCAGTGTCTGGAATACGAAGGGAATGCCTTTATCGGTATAGAACAGCAGAGGGTAGAGGTCGAGTCTGTCGGCAGGTCCGTTTCCTGAGGGTAATACCAGTATGTAGTGGCCGCCGTCATTCTCGGGATGAGCATCGGCAAGGGGGCTGACGGCTTGTAGCAATATTTCTACATGGGGCATCAGGCGGTCGACGACCTCGGCATATACTTCTTCGGATTGTGTCACGCCGTGTCCTTTGTATCTGTTGCGCAGGGCGACAATGCTCTGTTGCCCCTTGCCGTCGCCCAGAAGAACATTCACGCGCTTGCGGCCGCTGAGCAGATGCTGGCTCATCGAGTCGACGAGGGGATGTCCAGCTATCTCTTTCTCGGCGGCTTTCAGCAGGGGTGTGAGCAGGTCGTTGATCCATGTGCCGAACGACATCTGCCGATTATGGTCGATGGTGTTCAGATAGGCTTGCATCACCGACAGGCATGCGGGTGACACGCCGCCGGGTCGGTCTTGCAGCAGTCCGAAGAGTACATGACTGACGTACATCACGCCGACCTCCATGAAGTCGAGCATGAGGTTTTTTGCCTTCTCATACTGTCCGTGGTCGATGGCTTCCGTGGCCCGGATCATCGGGAAGGAGAGGGTGTAAGGCAACTGCGGGATTATTTCTTTCGGTTCCATACGTAGGCGATGAGCAGGATGAGACATAGTGCGGTGATGATGCCCGAATAGGGGCTGTAGCGGTCGAGGGTGAGCACGGTCAGCGCATCGCAGGTGCCTGAGGCGATGGTGAGCACCATCAGGATGAGTTCTATGCGGCGGCTCTTGACTTCTTCGCGGTCGTTCTTACGGCTTTCGGCAACGGTCTCGAGCAGGTGCATCTTCTCCGATATCTCTGCATACTGCTCGTCGATGTGCATGCGGTGTGTGCAGTAGTCGTAGAACTCATTGTGCTGGGTATAGTCGGAGATATGGGTGTAGTAGGTGCAGGTCTTGATGGTGGCCAGTCGTTCGAGGAGTTGTCCGAGGGCATCAAGGGACCGTTCCTCGGTATGCTGTCGGTTGATATTGCTGAGTTCTCCGATGAGGTTGAGCAGTGCGTGTCGCTGAAGGACTACCATCAGGTAGACCCACAGGTAGCGCTTCAGCAGGCTGGCCTTGGCAAAGTTGCTGATGAATGTCGACGCTCCTTTCACGTCGTCCTCTGGTGCGGATAGCGTCAGCATGGCCCCGCCTTCTACCGATGCTCCAACGAAGATGTTGTTGAATGTGCGGAGGAACGGGTCGCTGCCGTCGGGCTGGGTGAGTACGGGGTTATAGGTGGTGTTCTGGCATCGTACGATGCGCATCAGGTCGGTCAGTCCCTTTTCCTGCTGCCACTGGCTCTGCGGCACGCGGAGGTAGGTGAACAGATGGATGCGTGTGGTGTTGAACAGGGTGTAGGCACCGCAGAAGTCGCTGAGGAGGAAGTCGATGATGGTGTTCATGGTCCACTGTGGCCCTGTGGCTTCGTCCCATGTCAGTGCCATGCCGTCGGCCATCCGTCGGATACTCTCCACGCGTCGCGGGTCCATGGCTGTGATGTCGGCATCGGAGACGCACAGTGGTGCCTGTCTGTCGATTTTGTCCTGGTAGTAGTTCAGTGTGATGAGGTCGTCGGTGGTAGCCTGTTGTTTCTGTAGGCTGATGGGGATAAGTAGCAGTCCTGTGGCAGAATGGCTGTTGACGAGGAGTTTTACGGATGCCAGTTCCTGCTCATCGTTGAGCAGTCGGAAGGGGAGTCCTGTCCGCTGCTGGCGCCATATGGTGGCGTTGAAGCGTGCCCATGCGGAGAGTCGCAGCTGGAGGGCCTGTTCTTCTGCCGTGTCACCTGGCGTGGCCTTGCGTGACGGCTTGATGGTGTAGATGCTGTAGCTCTGTTCGTCCTGCGGTAGCGTCTCGCGGTTGGTGCTGTTGGCTTTTGCCAGCAGCCACTGTTCGATATAGTTGTAGAACACCTGTGTCTCCAGCTTCATCTCGGCTGGCTGCCACAGGCTTGTTTCCTGCAGGTGCCACTCTGTAGGGTTGATCTGCAGCGGCACCATCATCCACGTGTAGTTCTCTTTCAGTTCCATAGCAATCGATGGGCTTTCTTTGGTTTATGCTGCAAATTTACCAAATTAATTCCAATCGGCCAAGAAAAGGGGCTGATAATTCGTGGATTGTGGCAGGTGGTGATTTCTTTCTTACGGTGTTACCACTCTTTCTTTTCCGATGATGACATAGGAGTTTTTTTTTCTTGTCGGTGATTTCCTCATTTTTTATTCGTATCTTTGCAGTCAGATAAGAAAATAATGAAAAATCAGTTTTTATTTAGAACGATTTCCGGTTTCGCGTGTATGCTGATATGAAAGTCGACCTTCAGAAGTAATCATCAATAGTCAAAACTTAAAATTCATCATTCAGATATGACACGCAAAATCACCTTTACGCTTCTCGCCCTTGTGGCCAGCCTTACCCTTCATGCACAGCGGACAGCGCTCCTCAGCGAGGATGTCATCAACGGTCTTCTGTTTTCTGACTCCGCCAGTGTGGCAGAGCGCTACACCCAATGGAACCGATACGTTGCCCAGCATCCGCAGGACGAAAACGGCTGGCGCAACCTCTATTGGGTCAGCAAGCGATATACTGACTTCCTGACGGGCGAGGACTACGACCACGCCATGAAGAAAGAAACCAGTGTGCTGGGGCGCATGGAAAAGGCCATCCCCGACAGCTACACCTTTAACATCTGCGCCCATGATGGGTTCTACAGGATGTATCAGTCGGACGCCGCAGTCACCGACCAGACCGATTATGCCGCACGTGCTATTGAACTGATGCCCGACGACGTCCCAGGCTCCGACTATGAGACCTTGGCTACCTATCTCGTCTCTCAGCAAGACACCATGAGGCTTACCGACATGCTGCGCCGTTTCTACGATAGCGGACAGTTCCCGCAGGAACAGTTGCAGTACGACTACAACGAGCTGCAAGGCATGGATGAGGGAGGTGTCTACATCGCACAACACCAAGGCAACATCCTCGGCAAACTCATCCTACAACGCGTCATCGGCGTGCATCAGGACAAGATTCTATATTGCGAGAACTTCGCTACCTATCCCGGCTATCTGTCCTCGGTCTTCCGCCAGATAGGGCTGTCAGAGGATTTCCTCGCCTCGGGCAGCGCCTACAGGAAAGAGTGGCAGCAGGAGAAACAGCTCGAAATGGTCATCCGATACATCTTCACCCAGAGCAAGCGTCCCGTCTACGTCGCCGGCAACGGTTTCTCGACGCTCGTCCTCGGCAAGGGGCTGCCTGACGACCTGAAGGAGAACCTCTATAACGAAGGGCTCACCCTGCGCTATTCCGCCGTGCCCTACGACAACCGCAAGGTGAAACAACGCAATGTCGAAGAACGATACCTGTTGGACTACCTCCGCTTCCCCTTTGCCGTCAACCGGCCGAATGACTATCGGAACTACGCCCAACCTGCCGACCAACTGGCATTCAACTATGCCATCCTGTTCTATGACCTGCTGCCCTACTATGCCGCCAGACACGACCTGGAACGCTACTTCAGGCTCAACGCCTTGCTCAATAGCATCCTTGATGCCAAGTTGGGCCAGACCACTCAGCAAGTATTCAATGTCGGTTCATCCATGTTTATGGTTCGCAAGCTGGAGGATGGCGGTACGCATTTCCAGGTGGTCGCCATGCGACTCCACACCAAGAAGAAAGACGACGGTACTACCCTCATCTATTCCTCCGAGGAAGATCAGACAACATTGTTCACCACCGACCCTGACAAGCAGTAGAACCATGCGACTATTTTCCATCAATCTTCAGAAACAGTCCGACGAACAGCTCCTGTCAGCTGTCAAGAGAGGGAACCATCCCCCCTCTCTTGGCGGGGCTGGCCGAGGGCCTTTCGACGAACTCTACCGTCGCTATGCCCGTCGGCTGCAGGGGTTCTTCTATAGACAGCTGGGCGGTGATGGCGAGCGTGCTGCCGATGCCACACAGGACGTATTCCTCCGTATCTTCGAAGCTCGCGAGCACTATGCAGAGGGAAGCAATGCGGCCACTTGGATTTTCACCATAGCCTATAACCTCTGCAAGAATCACTATCGGCATCATGCCTATGTCGCTGACTATCTCGCCACACTCGACAGCGAGCCCGCCGAAGAGCAGCAGACCGAACTCTATATGGACCGGGCAGTACTGCACGACGCCCTGAAAGAAGTGCTCTCGTCGCTTCCCGACCCCCTTCACCAACTCTTCTCCCTCCGATATGAGGAGGAACTGACGGTGCCACAGATTGCCGTCATCATGGATGTCCCCGAAGGCACCATTAAGAGCCGGCTCCACAAAACCATGAACATCATCCGTAAAAGACTCAAGCAATATGAAGAAAAGTAAGATTACCAACGACGACATCATCTTGATGGCACGACAACTGAAAGAAGAATCCCAGCAACGGATAGAGACATCCTCTGCAAAGACTTGGCAGAGTGCGGTTCGGAGCGGAGTCTGGCTCGCCGCTGCCTCCATCCTCGGCTTCCTCGTCGGCTTTGGCCTTCGTCCTTCATTAGGAGAAAAAAGCGAACTTGTGGCACAGACCGTTGCCCTACAGCAGACAGATACGGTTATCGTGCATGAAACCGTGCGCGACACTATCTGGAAGACGCGCACTGTCATCCGTACCGTAGAACCGCAACTGGCCCTCCAGAAGACCACTGACACTCCCATCGAGGAAGACCCCGAAGCGTCGCAGGGTTGTTCCGTCACTTGTGACAATATCCCCTACGAGCTTCTTGCTAATTGGTAGATTGGTCGTTTGGTCGTTTGGTCGTTTAGTCGTTTGGTGGTTTGGTGGTTTAGTGGTTTAGTGGTTTAGTGGTTTAGTGGTTTGGTTGTTTGGTTGTTTGGTGGTTTAGTCGTTTAGGAAAGTTACTGTCAGAAAAGGTAATATCCCTAATCTACCAAACCACCAAACCACTAAACGACTAAACGACTAAACGACCAAACAACCAAACCACTAAACCACCAAACGACCAAACGACTAAACGACAAAACAACCAAACCACTAATTTTTTCAGAGATTTATCCTTTTTTATTACTCTTTTCTCATTTTTTCTTTGTAACTTTGCGCTGAATTATTAGGGAAAACTATCTATGAGTCAAGTAACGATTAAAGACAAGACTTTCGAGACATACATCCCGGAAGCTGAAATCCTGAAAAAGGTGAAGGCCGTGGCAGAGCGCATCAACCGCGACCTGGCCGGTAAGAACCCCTTGTTTCTGGCCGTGCTGAACGGCTCGTTCATCTTCGCCGCCGACCTCATGCGCGAGATAACCATCCCATGCGAGATCTCGTTCGTGAAGCTGGCCAGCTATCAGGGGACGACCTCTACGGGTAAGGTGCACGAAGTCATCGGAATCAACGAAGACCTGACGGGCCGCACCGTGGTCATCGTGGAAGATATCGTCGACACAGGTCTGACGATGAAGCAGATGATAGAGTCGCTGGGCACCCGCAACCCGGCAGCCGTGCACATCTGTACGCTGCTCGTCAAACCAGGGAAGCTGCAGGTGCCACTCAACATCGAGTATGCTGCCATGGAGATACCCAACGACTTCATCCTTGGTTACGGACTCGACTACGACCAGCAGGGCCGCACACTCAGAGATATTTATAGAATTAAATAAAGGTAGGTAAGTGAAAAGGTGAAAAGTTGAAAAATTAAACAGAGTATTAACCCTTCAACTTGTCAACTTGTCTACTCGTCAACTAAAATCAATAATGAAGAACATCGTTATTTTTGGTGCCCCAGGCTCAGGCAAGGGCACACAGAGCGACAAGATGATCGCTAAGTATGGTTTCGAGCACATCTCAACAGGTGATGTGCTGCGTAGTGAGATTAAGAACGGAACAGAACTCGGCAAGACCGCCAAGGGATATATCGACCAGGGACAGCTCATCCCCGACGAGCTGATGATCGACATCCTGGCTTCCGTGTACGATGCCTTTGGCAAGGAACACAAAGGCGTCATCTTCGATGGTTTCCCCCGCACCATCCCGCAGGCCGAAGCCCTGAAGAAGATGCTCGCCGAGCGTGGTCACAAGGTGGCTGCGATGATTGAACTCGACGTGCCCGAGGACGAGCTGATGACACGCCTCATCAAGCGCGGTCAGGAGAGCGGACGCTCCGACGACAATGCCGAGACCATCAAGAAGCGCCTCGACGTATATCACAACCAGACCTCACCACTGATCGACTGGTACGAGCATGAAGGCATACGCCACCACATCGACGGACTCGGTGCCCTCGACCGTATCTTCGGCGACATCTGCAAAGTGATTGACGGTATTAATTAGTCGTTTAGTCGTTTGGTCGTTTGGTGGTCTGGTGGTTTGGTGGTTTGGTAGATTAGGGATATTACCTTTTCTGACAGGTAACTTTCCTAAACGACTAAACAACTAAACAACTAAACGACTAAACCACCAAACGACCAAACCACCAGACCACCAAACGCCCAAACGCCCAAACGCCCAAACCACCAAACCACCAATATCATTATGGAGAGTAATTTCGTAGACTACGTAAAGATTCTCTGTCGCTCAGGAAAGGGCGGCCGGGGGAGCATGCACCTGAAGCATGTGAAGTATAACCCCAACGGCGGCCCCGACGGCGGCGATGGCGGACGCGGCGGCAGCATCATCCTCAGGGGAAACCATAACTACTGGACACTGCTCCACCTGAAGTACCAACGCCACCTCTTCGCAGAGCATGGCGGCAATGGTGGCAAGGACAAATGCCACGGCACCGACGGCAAGGACCTCTATGTCGACGTGCCCTGCGGCACCGTGGTCTACAATGCCGAGACAGGAAAGTATGTCTGCGACGTCACCTACGACGGGCAGGAGGTCGTCCTCCTCAAGGGCGGCCGCGGCGGACTGGGCAACTTCCAGTTCCGCTCGGCCACGAACCAGGCACCGCGCTTCGCACAACCCGGCGAGCCGATGCAGGAGATGATGGTCATCATGGAGTTGAAGCTGCTGGCCGACGTCGGCCTCGTAGGCTTTCCCAACGCCGGCAAGTCGACACTGGTCTCGGCCCTGTCGAACGCCCGCCCGAAGATTGCCAACTACCCCTTCACCACCATGGAGCCCTCGCTCGGCATCGTCGGCTACCGTGACAACAAGTCGTTCGTCATGGCCGACATCCCCGGCATCATCGAGGGAGCCTCAGAGGGTAGGGGACTGGGCCTGCGCTTCCTCCGCCATATCGAGCGCAACTCCCTGCTGCTCTTCATGGTGCCCGGCGACACCGACGATATCAAGAAAGAATATGAGATCCTGCTGAACGAGCTGCGTCAGTTCAACCCCGACATGCTCCAGAAACACCGTGTGCTGGCCGTCACCAAGTGCGACCTGCTCGACGAGGAACTCATCGACATGCTCCGCGAGACCCTGCCCGACGACCTGCCCGTGGTGTTCATCTCGGCCGTCAGCGGCTATGGTCTCACCGACCTGAAAGACGTCCTCTGGGTCGAGCTGAACTCAGAGAGCAACAAGATAGAAGGCGTCATCGCCGAGGAGAACCTCGTCCATCGCGACAAGGACATGTCGCGCTTCGCGCAGGAGATGGAAGACGAAGGCGAGCTCGACGACATCGAATACATCGATGATGCCGACATCGAAGACTACGAAGAACTGGAAGATTTTGAATATGAGGAGTAACAGATTTCTACGGAAGGTCCTGCTGCTTGCCATCCTTCTGGTGGGAGGCGGCGGGGTGCTCCATGCTCAGGAGTTCACCGGGGCGGAGCAGCAGTCTGTCAGCGTGGAGACACCAGGCTTGTTCGACCGCTCTGACGCCTTCCGTATCGATTTCCGTTACCTGAAGAACGAAGAGTATTCCTTCCCCCTGCCCGTGGGAAAGGCTGGGATGATAACCAACGGCAACCTGCAGATCACAACCACCAAGGGCGATGCCGTCAAGGCCATGTTCCAGGGCGTCGTCCGACTGGCCTATAAACACCCCATCTTCGGAAATATCATCGTCGTACGCCATAACAACGGCCTGGAGACCGTCTATGGCGACAATGCGGAGAACCGCGTGCAGGTGGGCGACAAGGTGAAGGCCGGACAGACCATTGCCATCGTAGGAGGCAAGGACGACCGCTGCTTCTGCACCTTCGCCATCATGATCAATGGCAGGCGCATCAACCCCGAGACCGTCATCGACCTGAAGAGCCACCGCCTGCGAAGGCAGGTGCTGCTATGCAGGAAAGAAACCGACCGCATCGACATCAGCGTGGAACGCGAGGAGAAGAAGGCGTCGTCCTTCTCACCCTACGTCGACCCCTTCGAGAACAGCGACGTCATCGAGTGGGACCTCACCGAGATGGAGGGCGACGAGTGGTGCTACCCCCTGCTCGGCAGCAAGGTCATCAGTCCCTATGGCAACCGCCGCCGCACGCATATCCATAGCGGCGTCGACATCAAGACGCACGCCAACGACGACGTGCATGCCGCCTTCGACGGCGAGGTCATCCTCTCAGGACCCTTCTCCGGCTACGGCAACTGCATCAAGATCAAGCACGGCAACGGACTCGTCACCCTCTATGGCCACCAGTCGAAGAACTTCGTCAAGGTGGGCGACCACGTCGAGGCCGGACAAGTCATCGGACTCACCGGACGCACCGGACGCGCCACCACCGAGCATGTGCACTTCGAGATCTTCTTCTGCGGCCGTCGCTACAACCCCAACATCCTCTTCGACCATGCCAACCACTGCCTGCAGCAGAAAACACTCATCATCCGGAAAAACGGCTCGGTGACGAGTAAGAAATGAGAAATAAATGAGAAATGAGAAATGAGGAATGAGAAATGCCCGCAAAGCGACTGATAGACGGCGGCACGACGCAGCCCCTGCGGGAAGTGCCCGCCGTTTACGTGAGTCTTGCGGGTATCGACGGAGTCAATGAGAAATGAGAAATGAGAAATGAGGAATGAGGAATGAGAAATGAGGAATGAGAAATGAGGAATGAGAAATTTATTCAGTCCGGCAGGGCTAATCATAATTACTCATTTCTAATTACTAATTACTAATTATTCAGTCCGGCAGGGGTAATCATAATTTCTAATTTCTAATTACTAATTACTAATTATTAACAATCTGATATGAAAAGAATCTTTTTTGCCGCTCTGGCAATGCTTTTGACGCTGGCTTCCTGCAATAAGGGAGACAACGACCCGCGACTCGTCGTCATCACCTTCGACGGGCTGCGCTGGCAGGAACTATTCGAAGGTGCCGACTCGGCATTGGTCAGTAACCCACGCTTCGTCAGCGACACCACCCTCGCCGAACGCTTCTGGCGACCCACCGCCGAGGAGCGCCGCCAGGTGCTGATGCCTTTCACATGGAGCTATATCAAGGACAACGGCTATCTCGTCGGCAACCGCCACAAGGGTAGCCAGATGCAGGTCGCCAACCCGTATAACTTCTCCTATCCCGGATATAGCGAGAACTTCTGCGGATGGCCCGACGACAGTGTCAACAGCAACGACCCCATCCTCAATGCCAACGTCAGCGTCTTCGAGGTTGCCAACCAAGACCCACGCTACAAGGGCAGCGTCATGGTCTATGGCTCATGGGAGTCTATACGCTATGCCATCAACAACGAACGAGGCGGCTTCCCCGCCAGCGTGGCCTTTGAACCCCATATCTCGGCCAACCCCTCGCCGGCACTCCAGCTGGCCGCCGACGTCATGTCGACGATGAACCGCCCGTGGGGAAGCGAACGCTATGACGTCTTCACCTACCTCTATGCCCTGGAGACCCTGAAGAGCGACCACCCGAAAGTGATGTACATCTCCTTCGGCGATACCGACGAGTTTGCCCATGCCGGCACCTACGACAGGTATCTCATCGCAGCCCACTATACCGACCAGTTCATCCGCAACATCGTGGAGACCTGCGAGGCCGACCCGTTCTACAAGGGGAAGACCACCTACCTGCTCACCTGCGACCACGGACGCGGATACCTCGCCTCGTTCACCAGCCATGGCGCCGGTACCCTCGGGTCGGAGAACACCTGGATGATGGCCTTCGGAAAGGGCGTTGAGAAACTCGGCGAGACCGCCGACAACGGACCCTTCTACAACCAGCAGATGGCAGCCACCATCGCACAGGTGCTCGGCATCGACTTCACTCCCGGCGACAGCGTGAAGAAGGAACCCATCGACCCGCACTTCCATGGCGAGCCCCTCGTTGACCAGTCGTACATCACCGACTATGGCACCTTCCCCGCCATTGACGTCACTCCGCGCGGCAAGGGCGTGCGCTACAAATACTATGAGGGTGCCTTCAAGAGCGTGGAAGAGATGGCAGCAAAAGGCGTCAGGGAAAGCGGCATCATGCCCGGCGTGTCCATCGCCAAGGCCAAGCAGCCCGACCACTACGGCTATGAGTTCCAGACCCTGCTGAAGATTGACAAGGGCGGCATCTACACCCTCACCTGCACCTCCGACGACGGCTCGAAGGTATGGGTCGACGGAACGCTCGTCGTCGACAATGACGGCAGCCACGGCGCCGGCAGCGTCGTCGCGAAGATGGACCTCGCCCCCGGCTATCACCGCCTGCTCATCAAATACTTCGAGGACTACGAGGGCGAATGCCTCGACTTCGAACTCGAAGGACAGGGCGTGAATGCCACGGAGCTGCCTGCCGACATGCTCTACTACGAATAAACATGAACTACTGAAAGTCAGACAAATAGCCCAGGGCAGCGCCCTGGGCTATTTGTGTTTTGACCCAAGCCCTTTGCGGAACGAAACAAATGCCTCTGCGCAACGGCCTACTTGTGGCGGTTGGCCCGCTGCTCACGGTATTTGGCTTTCTGACGTGCCGAGCCGGAGCCGTGGGCGCCGGTGATGTATTTCTTCTTCTTGGCCTTGGTTTTCACCTTGCCGTCGTCCTGTCGGGGACCGCCTCCACGTTTGAAGACCATGCCGCCGCCAGCGATGATGTCGTCGATGTCGCTCATTGTCGTGTCTCTGCTTGTTATTCTTAAAAATCTAAACTTTCAACTCTTCCTTCTTCCCTCTTCCCTTATCCTTCTTCCTTCTTACCCTCTTCCTTCTTACCCTCTCTCCTCATCCTTGGGATAGTAGGGTGTCTCGACGGCTTTGCAGCCCTGCAGCAGTCCGCGTTCGATGGTGTTCGTCGGTTGCCCGTTTTTGTGTACGCGTTCGCCGTGAGGAGTGTAGCGGCACCGGAAACCCGTGATGTGCTCGTCGGCACGGAACTCCGTGGGGTCGTCGACGCACGTGCTCTTCACGGCGATGGAGAGTCTGCCGATTTCGCGCAGGTCGACGACGTAGCCGTCCTGCATGTATTTCTTCAGCGTGTCGTAGAGCTCGCGAAGCACCAGCCTGACGTCAGAGGCCTTCGCCGTGCAGTTCTCCTGAATGGTCTTTTCTACTTCTTCGAGCGACACCTCGCCCTGCCTGACGGTGTGGGCGTAGTACTTTCCGTAGTTCTTGTCGCTTCTGATCTTGTTCTGAATGAGTTTGTAGTGTATTGGCATGATATTGATAATTAAAGGTTAATGATTCCGTTAGGATGTGTGGGTGCAAAGATAAGCATTTTTTTTGAGATATGCAAGGGGGGTAAAGGTAAAATCGCCGAATTTGCTGACCAAAATCGCCGAATTTGCTGACCAAAATCGCCGAATTTGCTGTCACGAACCTTGCCTTTGTCTGAGGCAAAAGTTGCTATCGTCAAGGTCAAAAGTTACTATCGTCAGTGTCAAAAGTTGCTATCGTCAGTGTCAAAAGTAGCCTTCGTCAGTGCCAAAAGTAGCCTTCGTTAAGGTCAAAAGTAGCCTTCGTCAGGGTTGGGTCTTGCTTCTGTCGGGGCGATTTCCTCTAAAGAAATATAATTTTAAGGAGATAGTGGCAGGATATTCGTGGATTTTGTGTAATTTTGCAGGGCAAAGTGCCGTGGGCGTCTTGAAAGCAGTGTCGCGGGCTTCCTGAAAGGAAGTGTCGCGGGTGGCTTGGGAGGACGTGCCGTGGTCAGCCTTGATAAGAAATGTTTAGAATAAGGAAGCTCGATATATTTGTTGTCAAGCAGTTCCTCATGCTTTTCATGGGAACGTTCTTCGTCTGCCAGTTTGTGCTGATGATGCAGTTTCTGTGGCAGCGTATCAACGACCTGATTGGCAAGGGGTTGTCTGTGGATGTGCTGGCGCAGTTTTTCTGGCACATGGGTCTGTACCTGGTGCCCCAGGCGCTGCCGCTGGCTATCCTGCTCTCGGCGCTGATTACGTTCGGCAACCTGAGTGAGCGTTCGGAGCTGACGGCAATGAAGGCTGCCGGCATCTCGCTGATGCAGGTGTTCCGCCCGCTGGTGGTGGTGTGCACGTTTATTGCCATCGGCTCGTTCTATTTCCAGAACAGCGTGGGTCCGAAGTCGACGATGAAGATGGCCCAGCTGCTGGTGTCGATGCGCCAGAAGAGTCCCGAGCTGGAGATTCCCGAGGGCATCTTCTACGACGGTATCCCGAACTGCAACCTGTATGTGGAGAAGAAAGACCTGGACACGGGTGTGCTCTATGGCATCATGATCTACAGGATGACGGGGTCGTATGAAGACCAGGCCATCATCCTTGCCGACTCGGGCATGCTGCAGTCGACAGCCGAGAAGAAACACCTGCTGCTGACGCTGTGGAGCGGCGAGTGGTTTGAGAACATGCGTTCGCAGGAGCTGGGCGGCAGCGCGAGTGTGCCGTATCGCCGCGAGACGTTCATCCACAAGCGGATACTCCTGCCCTATGACGGCGACTTCAACATGGCGAATGCCGGCGGACTGGGCAACAAGGCACGCGGCAAGAGCCTGCGCCAGCTGGCCCACGGCCGCGACTCGCTCATCCATGCCTACGACAGCGTGGGACGAGGCATCTACGAGGAGATGCAGCGCAACTTCTATAGTATCCCGAACCTCTCGTCGGCCGACTCCACGAAGGCGATTGCCCGGGGAAAGGAGATGACGTTCAGCCTGGACACGCTGATGAAGGACTTCACGCCCGACCGCAGACTGTCGACGGTCAACCAGACACTCAGCCGCGTGAAGACGCAGGAGGCAGAGCTGGAGTTCCGCAGCATGGTGACCAACGACGGCGACAAGCAGATACGTGAGCACCGCATCGAGGCCATCCAGAAGTTCACGCTGGCACTGACGTGTATCATCTTCTTCTTCATCGGTGCACCCCTGGGAGCCATCATCCGCAAGGGCGGACTGGGCATACCGGTCATCATCTCGGTCATCGTCTTCATCGTCTATTACATCCTGAACATGACGCTCGGCTACCGCATGGCACAGAAAGGACTGTGGACCATCGGCTTCGCACTGAGCCTGGCACCCGCCGTGCTCATCCCCGCCGCCTTCTTCGTCACCTACAAGGCAAACAACGACTCTGCCGTGTTCAATATCGAGACCTACCGCGAGGCGATGCGCAGGCTGCTCGGCCTGCGGCTGAAACGCAACGTGATGTCGAAGGAAGTCGTCATCTACGAACCCGACTACGAACGCGACGGCGCCACGCTGCAGCGCCTGAATGCCGACATCGCAGCCTATGCCAGCAGCCACCGGCTGCTGACGGCACCGAATGTCGTCAAGGTGTTCTTCAGATATGAGTCCGACCACGAGGTGGAACGCATCAGCAGCGAGCTGGAGACAGTCATCGAAGACCTGGAAAACAGCCGCGACGCCGTCATCATCAGTGCCCTGAACGACTATCCGCGCCTGTCGGTGAAAGCCCACACGCGGCCCTTCGAGCACCGCTGGATGAATATCGTTGCCGCCGTGGTGCTGCCCGTCGGCCTGTTCCTCTACTGCCGCATGTGGATGTTCCGGCTGCGTCTGGCCGCCGACCTGCGTGCCATCCGCCAGACCAGTGACGTCATCGTGCAGCGCATAGGAACGCTCACACAGACGCATGACGATGCCGCCGAATGAAAGAATAACGTAATAACGAGATATGCAAGAATTCAAGCTTAACACCATCGACGAGGCCCTGAAAGACTTCAAGGAAGGACGGTTCGTCATCGTCGTCGACGACGAGGACCGCGAGAACGAAGGCGACCTCATCATCGCTGCCGAGAAGATCACCCCCGACGACGTGAACTTCATGCTCAAGAACGCACGCGGCGTGCTCTGCGCACCCATCACCCTCAGCCGCTGCGAGGAACTCGACCTGCCCCACCAGGTGAGCGACAATACGTCGGTGCTCGGCACACCGTTCACCGTCACCGTCGACAAACTGGAAGGATGCACCACAGGCGTGTCGGCTCATGACCGCGCCGCCACCATCCGCGCACTGGCAGACCCCGCATCGACCCCGCAGACCTTCGGCCGACCCGGACATATCAACCCTCTGTACGCACAGGACAACGGCGTGCTGCGCCGTAGCGGACATACCGAGGCCGCCATCGACCTGTGCCGGATGGCAGGACTCTATCCCGCCGGAGCTCTGATGGAAATCATGAACGAAGACGGCACGATGGCCCGGCTGCCGGAACTGATGAAGATGGCAGCGGAATGGGACATGAAAATCATCTCTATCAAAGACATGATAGCCTACCGCCTCAAGAAAGAGTCGATCATCGAAGTCGGCGAGGAGGTGGACATGCCCACCGCCTACGGACACTTCAGGCTGATACCCTTCCGCCAGCAGTCGAACGGACTGGAACACATGGCACTCGTCAAGGGTACATGGCAGGCTGACGATGCCGTGCTCGTACGCGTACACTCCTCCTGCGCCACAGGCGACATCCTCGGCAGCCGCCGCTGCGACTGCGGGGAACAGCTGCATAAAGCCCTGCAGGCCATCGACAAGGAGGGACAGGGCGTACTCATCTACATGCAGCAGGAAGGACGCGGTATCGGGCTGATGAACAAAATCCGTGCCTACAAACTGCAGGAACAAGGCTACGACACCGTCGACGCCAACGTGCACCTGGGCTTCAAACCCGACGAGCGCGACTACGGCTGCGGCGCACAGATGCTCCGCCACCTCGGCATCCACAAGATGAGGCTGCTCACCAACAACCCCACCAAGCGCGTGGGACTCGAAGCCTACGGGCTGGAAATCGTCGAGAACGTACCCATCGAGATAAGCCCCAACGAGTACGACTATAACTACCTCAAGACCAAGCAGGACAAGATGGGCCACCACCTCCACCTGTAGCACCGATACATTATTAATATATATAAGACCGTAAACAGAAGAACCAATCATACAAAAGAAACATAATGGCAAACCTTTCAAAACGATTACAACGCCTGGCACCCTCAGCCACACTCGTCATGTCGCAGAAAAGTGCTGAGATGAAAGCACAAGGCATCGACGTCATCAACCTCAGTGTCGGAGAACCCGACTTCAACACCCCCGACCATATCAAAGCCGCTGCCCATCAGGCCATCGACGACAACTACTCACGCTACTCTCCCGTGCCCGGATATGCCGACCTCAGGCAGGCCGTTGCCGACAAACTGAAGAACGAGAACGCTCTCGACTACACACCCGCAGAAATACTCGTCTCCAACGGAGCCAAACAGAGCGTATGCAATACCATCATGGCACTCGTCGACGACGGCGACGAAGTCATCATTCCCGCACCCTACTGGGTGAGCTACCCGCAGATGGCAAAACTCGCAGGAGGCACACCCGTCATCGTCAATGCCGGCTTCGAACAGAACTTCAAGATGACAGCAAGCCAGCTCGAAGCCGCCATCACCCCGAAGACACGACTCCTCATCCTCTGCTCACCCAGCAACCCCACAGGAAGCGTCTACAGCAAAGACGAGCTGAAAGCCCTCGCCGACGTCATCCTGAGCCACGACGACCTCTTCGTCGTAGCCGATGAAATCTACGAACACATCAACTACGTAGGCCACCACGAGAGCATCGCCCAGTTCCCCGGCATGAAAGAACGCACCATCATCGTCAACGGCGTGAGCAAAGCCTATGCCATGACCGGATGGCGCATCGGATACATCGCCGCACCGGAATGGATCGTGAAAGGATGCAACAAGCTGCAGGGACAGTACACCAGCGGACCCTGCTCACTCTCACAGCGCGCCGCACTCGCCGCCTACACCCTCGACCAGCAATGCGTGGAAGACATGCGGAAAGCCTTCGAACGCCGGCGCGACCTCATCGTCAGACTCGCCAAGGACATCCCCGGACTCGGCGTCAACGTGCCGCAGGGCGCCTTCTACCTCTTCCCCAAGTGCAGCAGCTTCTTTGGCAAGCAATACACCACTGCCGACGGCACCACAGCCACCGTAGCCAACAGCACCGACCTCGCCATGTACCTGCTCGCAGAAGCCCATGTGGCCACCGTCGGCGGCGACGCCTTCGGCGACCCCGACTGCTTCCGCATGAGCTATGCCACGAGCGACGAAAACATCGTCGAGGCCATGCGCCGCATCAAGGAAGCATTGGCCCGACTGAAGTGAAAAAAGGTCCTCGGGCATGTGCCAAAACAGTTACAAAACGAATTTTTATAATAAATACACGTTAAAACTTCTTAACAAGAGGCACACTTCTGCATAAAAATGCCTATCTTTGCGGATTGAAAGCCCTAATAGACTAAAAAAGAGAAATTGGAGCCTAACATAACCGCACGATTTTAATTCTTAAAATTATCTATAACAAAAATTTAAAACAAAAAAAACATTATGGCAACAAAAGCAAACAGCCCCAAAAAGCAGGGCTTCCAGGGAGTTCAAGCAGCGATTTGGATCATCGTAGCATGCGCAATCGCAGCTGTGTTATTCTACATCTTCGTTCTTGGCGCAGAGTCTAACTTCGCCGGTGGCGATCCCAAAGGACAGGCCCTCAACGGATTCGGTCTGATCTACAAAGGTGGTGTCGTCGTTCCTGTGATCATCACCCTGCTCTTCACCGTTATCGCCCTGAGCGTAGAGCGCGGCCTCGCACTCCGTACCGCTTTCGGTAAAGGTAAACTTCCCAAGTTCGTCAGCAACATCAAGGCTGCCCTGAAAGAAGGCGACTTCGACAAGGCTCAGAAACTCTGCGACGACCAGCGCGGTACCGTTGCTAACGTCGTTGGCGCTTCGCTGAAGGCTTACAAGGAAATGGAAGCTACTCCCGGCATGAAGAAAGCACAGAAAGTAGCTAAGATCCAGCAGGCTCACGAAGAGGCCACTCAGCTCGAGATGCCTACCCTGCAGATGAACATGCCTATCCTGGCTACCATCGTTACACTCGGTACGCTGACCGCTCTGTTCGGAACTGTGGTCGGTATGATCCGTTCGTTCGCCGCTCTGGCTGCCGGTGGTGGTGGTGACTCCATCGCTCTGTCACAAGGTATTTCTGAGGCCCTTATCAATACCGCATCTGGTATCTTGACTTCTTGGGGTGCCGTTGTAGCTTACAACTACTACACCAACAAGATTGACAAGCTGACATACGCCCTCGACGAGGTTGGTTATTCCATTGCCCAGACTTACGAAGCAAACCACCAGGAAGAGGCTTAATTTTTGCTAACCCTTTAACACATCTATCATTATGGGTAAAGTAAAAATTAAGAAGCAAGATGTCTGGATCGACATGACACCTATGTCGGACGTCATGGTGCTGCTGCTGACATTCTTCATGATGACGGCCACGTTCGTCAGTAACGAGCCCGTGAAGGTTGTCGCACCGCAGTCCATCTCCGAAATCAAGGTGCCCGAGACAGGCGTGCTGAACATCGTTGTCGACAGCGTCGGTAACGTGTTCATGAGTATGGAAAACCGTAACGAGGCGGTAGACGCTCTGAGACGCTTCTCCGACAGATTTGGAATCTCACTCGATTCCAAAATGGAGAACGCATTCAGAAACGATCCGCAGTGGGGTGTAGCCGTTAATCCCGACAAGACGAAGAAAGATAAAATCACGCTCGAGGAATATCTGAAGATGCCCGATGACAAGCGTAACTCCGTCTTCGTAGCACAGGGAATACCCACCGACAGCATCGTCAATGCCGACGGTACCAAGTCGATGAGCGAATTCCAGGTATGGGTAAAGAGCGTCCGTGAAGCCAGCAAGGACATCAAACTGGCCATCGATGCCCGCTACGACACATCCTACCCCATCATCAAGAAGATTATGTCCGAATTGCAGGACATGTCGGAGAACCGTTACTTTCTGAAAACGCAATACAAACAGGGAGGAGATGACTAATGGCTAAACAGAAAGCAAGCAAGCAGAAGAAAATGACCACCCGTGTGGACTTCACCCCGATGGTCGATATGATGATGCTTCTGATCACCTTCTTCATGCTATGTACCACGCTGGCAAAGCCCCAGACTCTGGAGCTCACCATGCCGACGAACGATGAAAACCAGACAGAGGAGCAGAAGTCAAAGACAAAGGCTTCGTACACCATCACCGTCTACATCGCTGCCGACAAAAGCGTATACTATGTAGCAGGTGCCGTGAAACCCGAAGAACCCAGCTGTCTCCAAGAGACCTCATGGGGTGCCGACGGACTCCGCAAAGTACTTATCAACCACGTCACTGAGGACGGAACCCGTCCCGTGCAGGATGTGATGCGTGCCAAGGAAGAACTCGACAAAGAGAAAGAAGCCAATCCTGACAAGTTCAAGGAAGATACCGTCTACCAGAAGGCACTGTCGAAGATCCGTGCCGGTGAGATCAACGGTCAGAAGATACAGACCATGACCGTGCTGATCAAACCCACCGACGTCTCCGCATACCAGTATCTGGTGAAAGCTCTCGACGAAATGCAGATTTGCAGTATTGGTAAGTATATGATTGCTCCGCTCGACGACAAGGACAAAGAATTGTTGACGGCCAACAAGATTGACTTCGAGGAAGCCGGAAAGTAAGAGCATCAGTCTATTCACATTAAAACCAATAGAACAATGGCAAAAATTGATATTGTATCAAATGATTGGTCCGACATAGTATTTGCCGGGCGCAACCAAGCCTATGGTGCTTATCAGCTCCGTCGCAATACATCGAAACGTAATGTTATCTCCATTCTTTCGATGTTGGCTATGGCAATTCTCGTGTTTGCAGGTGCACGCTTCAAGAGCGCTTACGACGCCTATCAGGCTGAGCGACTCTCAAGCATGGCCGTCACCGAACTCACCCAGATCGATGAACCTAAGAAAGAAGCCGAAGTGAAGCAGCAGATCCAACTCGAAGAACCCGAACAGGTCGTAGAGAAGGTGAAGTCGTCAATCAAGTTCGACGTCCCTGAAATCAAGGAAGACGATCAGGTGAAGGAAGAAGACGAACTGAAGACACAGGATGAACTTCTGAACACCAATACCGCCATCGGTGCCTTCGATGTAGAAGGTAACGACGAGGAAAACGGTGAGGTGCTCAAGGCTACCGAGACCATCGCACAGCCCGAGCCCCCGAAGGAAGACGTACAGAAAGTATTCGACGTCGTGGAGGAAATGCCCTCCTTCCCCGGTGGACCCGGCGCACTCATGTCATGGCTGGCTGACAACGTGAAATATCCCGTTGTGGCTCAGGAAAACGGCGTCAGCGGACGTGTCATCGTCGCCTTCGTCGTTGAGCGCGACGGCTCCATCACCGACGTGCAGGTCGTACGCTCCGTCGACCCCGCACTCGACAAGGAAGCCGTGCGTGCCGTCAAGTCCATGCCGAAGTGGATTCCCGGTAAGCAGAACGGACAGGCCGTGCGCGTGAAGTTCAACGTGCCCGTGCTCTTCCGCCTGCAGTAATCATGAGTTCATACCGTCGAAAGATAGCAGACACATGAACAAATACCTATCTTACACTATCGTAGGATTACTATGCGCAGCCACTCTTGCCGTTTCCTGTAGGAAGCCCGCCAAGAGTGGCCGCACAGATACATACTCGTCAGGGGTGATCAGTTTCGCCTCTGACGAGAGTTTTAGTCCCATCGTCGAAGAAGAACGATACATCTTCGAAGTCATCTACCCCAACGCCAAGGTCAACCCCGTATACACCAGCGAGACCGAGGCCATGAACAAACTCCTCAGCGACAGCATCATGCTCGTCATCTGCTCGCGCGACTTCAAGAAAGAGGAATATGAGAACCTCAAGGCACGCCGCAGAGTACCCATCTCACAAAAACTCGCCTACGACGGACTGGCCATCATCCAGAACAATGCCAACCGCGACTCCTGCATCGGCGTTCCCGACTTCAAACGCATACTCGAAGGAGAAGCAACACAGTGGAGCGATATCTACCCGGGATCGAAACTCGGTGAAATCACCCTCGTCTTCGACAACAAAGGGTCCAGTGCCGTGCACTACGTCGAAGACAGCATCCTCGGAGGCAAAGGCATCGCCAGTAAAAATGTCTATGCCACCAACAGCTCGCCCGAAGTCATCGACTACGTAGAGCAACACCCCGGAGCCATCGGCATCATCGGCAGTAACTGGCTCAACGACAAACGCGACACCACCAATGTCACCTTTAAGAAGAATATCCGCACGATGCGCGTCAGCCGCTTCTCACCCGCAACACTCGAGAACAGCTGGCTGCCCTATCAGTACTATCTATACAACGACAACTACCCCCTCATCCGTACCGTCTACGCACTCATCAACGACCCGCGGAAGGCTCTGCCATGGGGATTCGCACAGTTCATCGCCTCACCGAAAGGACAACTCATCATCCTGCAGACAGGTCTCTTGCCGATGTATGGCAATATCACCGTGCGAGATGTCAAAGTCAGTGATTAACAACCAACAAGAGAAGCCCAACGGCTTCTTTTTGTCTTAACAATAGCATTATCCGTCTATGAGAATATCCGCAAGAATTCAAGCATCCATCCTCACAATCCTCGCTGCACTCGCCTGCCAGGCACAACAGCAGCCCGTCGAAGGCACCAGCTATTATCTTCCCAAGACAGCACTGCGCATCAGCGTGCTACAGGAGAAAACCACGTTCAGCCCCGGGGAGTATGCCCGCTATGCCGGGCGGTACATGAAGCTGCCTGTCAGAGAAGAGGAGGAAACGACATACCGCATCGTCGGCGTGCAGATATCCTCCTTCGCCATGCCCGACTCGGCAAGGCACTATCAGGCCATCATCGATAAGAAACACACACTCATCAGTCTGGAACGTGACGAAAACGGAATCCTCAAAGCCATCAATACTAAAGGCAAAAGCATTACGACGCCAGCCCCATTCGTCCCTTCACCGCAGCCAGCGCCGCTGAACCCACGCGACTTTATGACCGAAGAGATTCTCTCTGCCGCCAGCTCAGCAAAGATGGCCGAGCTCATCGCCAGGGAAATCTATGACATCCGCGAAAGCCGGAACATGCTCTCCAGAGGCGAGGCAGAATTCATGCCTAAGGACGGTGAGCAACTGCGGCTGATGCTCGGCAACCTCCAGCAGCAAGAACAAGCCCTCCTGCAGATGTTCGCCGGGACGACAAAGGTGGATACCACGGAACATACCTTCGTCTATGTGCCCACACCGGCCGCCGAGGAGGATATCCTCTTCCGGTTCTCCCGCCATCTGGGACTTGTCGACAACGACGACCTGGCCGGAGAGCCTTATTATATCCATGTAGTCAACCAGAACATCCAGCCTAAGCTCGAGTACACCATCGAGGAAGCCGCCAAGCGCTCCAAGGAGGATATCGGCATCAATGTCTGTCTGCCGGGACGCATCGTGGTGACCGTCGGCAACGACGAGAATACCTGGGCAACGATGGAGACCATGGCTGCTCAGTTCGGTAGGGTGGAGAACCTCAGCGCCAACCTCTTCAGCAAGAAGTACATGACGCGTATCGTCCTCAATCCCATTACCGGCACCGTAGAACAACTCCTGACGGAACCATTGGAATAGGGTGGAGGAGTCATGACCTTGTGACGCCTCTACACCCTCTCTTGTAGCGCCATCAAACCTGCGCAATAGCACAAAACTGGCACCTAAATCATACGTTTCTTTCCGAAACAGGCTTGATATTGCTGGGATACAGGTTATACAAAAGGCATTCCTGTTGTGTACTAAACGTCTGATTTACAGTAATATCGCCACTTGATAAGACATTAAAAGGTTATACAATTATAATATTCGTGCGTACGCGAGAAGATAATGAGTAACTTTGCGGAAAATTTTAATAACTAAAACAATTATGTCTAAACTGAAATTTCTGAATCTTCGCGCTAACACACGGCTCGTCAGACTCTCTTTCGTCTTTGCGGCTGTGCTGTTGTTTGTTGCGCCAGGACTCACACCTGTGAAGGCCGCCGTGCAACAATCCGAGAATGAAGTAACCGGTGTGGTGACCGACGAAAACAAGGAACCACTCACCGGCGTGACAATTACCGTGGTCGGGGGCAAAGCCAATGCCGTTACCGACATCGATGGTCTCTTCCACATCAAGGTAGAGAAGGGACAGTCTCTTGAATTCACCTACATCGGTTTCCAGAAGAAAACCATAAAGATGACAGGTGCTAAGCTGATCAACGTCGTACTCGAAGAAGAGACGTCGGAGATGGAAGAGGTCGTCGTTACCGGTTATAGCAGCCAGAAGAAGGCCTCTATCATCGGATCTATCGAGACCATCAAACCCGATGAACTGAAGTTCGGTACGGGTCGTACCCTGTCGAACAACCTCGCCGGTAAGCTGTCAGGTATCATCGGCGTGCAGCGTTCTGGTGAGCCGGGATATGACGACTCCAACTTCTGGATTCGCGGTATCTCCACCTTCTCCGGCAACAACTCGCCCCTCATCCTCATCGATGGTATCGCCCGCGACCTGAACAATGTCGACGTGAACGAGATTGAATCGTTCTCCGTACTGAAAGATGCTTCGGCATCGGCTATGTACGGCGTGCGCGGTGCCAACGGTGTCATCGTCATCACCACCAAGCGTGGTAAGATTGGTGCACCGCAGGTGAAGTTCCATGTGGAGCATGCCATCAACGAACCCACAAAGATGCCCGAGTTCCTCGACGCTCCCGATTACATGACGCTCCTGAACCAGCTGGCCCTGCAGGATGGTGCCGTCCAGCCCTTCACACAGCTGCAGATCGACCGCAGCCGCTCGGGCTACGATCCCGACCTCTATCCCAACGTGAACTGGATCGACGAGATCACCAAGGACTATGCCTATACCACCAAGGGTAATGTCGACGTGAGCGGTGGTTCCGACTTCCTGCGCTACTCCATCGTCGCCTCCTACTTCAAGGAGAGCGGTATCCTGGAACAGGATAAGAGCCTGCCGGTGAACAATGCCACCAACAACCAGCAGTTCAACCTGCGTACGAATATCGACATGGATGTTACGAAGACCACCCTGTTGCGAGTCAACATCGGTGGCTACCTGAACCGCTTCAAGAAGCAGCGCTGCTCTACCGATGATGCCTTCAACCAGGCATTTATGACGCTGCCCTTCGTACACCCGGCACGCTATAGCGACGGTGCCATCCCCCGCATCTCCAACCGTGCCAACCCATGGCTCACAGCCACACAGGGCGGTTATGACTTCATGACATCCTCGAAAATCCAGACCCTCTTCTCCGTGGAGCAAGACCTCCGCCAGATTACAAAGGGTCTGAAGATAAAGGGCTCGTTCAGCTTCGACCGCTGGAACCGCAGCCGCCGCAGCCGTACCTCCAATCCCTCCATCGTCTTCCCTGCAACAAGCCGTGATGCCGAAGGTAACCTCGTCTACAGACAGGCTTCGACCGGTGACGAATCAATGGGCTTCGAGACCGGTAACGAATACGGTAACAGCAATGTCTATATGGAGGCCGACATCATGTACAACCGTCGTTTCGGCCTGCATGACATTGACGCCCTCTTCCTTTACAACCAAAACTCATACGACGGCGGCGACATTCAGGACTACCGTAAGCAAGGTATCGCCGGACGCCTCTCCTATACCTACGACAACCGCTATGTGACCGAGTTTAACTTCGGTTACAACGGCTCTGAGAACTTTGCCAAGGGCAAGCGCTTCGGCTTCTTCCCCTCGTTTGCCATCGGCTGGCTGCTCAGCGAGGAACACTTCATGGAGCCTGTACACGACATCTTCAACAAGATCAAGTTCCGCGCCAGCATCGGTCAGGCCGGTGACGACAACATCGGCGGACGCCGCTTTGCTTACCTTACAACCCTGAAGACCGGACAGGAAGGCTACACCTGGGGACAGGACGGACAACGTTCCTATAAAGGTATCACCGAGGGCGACGTGGGCGTGACGGGCCTGACTTGGGAAACCGTTACCAAGAAGAACCTCGGTGTTGAAATCGGTCTGTGGGACCTCCTCGACATCAATTTCGACGTCTTCCGTGAAAACCGTAAGAACATCTTCATGCAGCGCAGCATCGTACCGACACAGACCGGTTTCGTTGAGACACCTTGGGCCAACTTCGGTAAGGTGAAGAACGGCGGTATGGAAGTTACCGTCAACCTGCACAAACAGTGGAACAAAGACTTCTTCACCTCTTTCTATGGTAATTTCACCTATGCCAAGAACTGTGTAGAGGAAATCGACGAAGCCGAAGTGAAGAAGGGCACCTATCGCGGACAGACTGGCCGCTCGCTCAACGAGCTGTGGGGTCTCACCGCCGAGCGTCTGTTCACTGCCGACGATTTCAACGAAGACGGAACACTGAAGTTTGGCATCCCCGAACAGAGCGTAGGTGCCACTACACTCCATCCCGGTGACATCAAGTATGTTGACATGAACGGCGACAATGTCGTCAACGAAGAAGACGAAGGCTACATCGGCGGTACCGTCGACCCGCGCATTGTCTATGGTTTCGGTGGCGTCATCTCCTATAAGAATGTCGACTTCAACTTCTTCTTCCAGGGAACCGGCGATACCTATCGCGTCATCGGTGGTGGCCGCGACGTGCCTTACTTCCTCCCGGGTGGCGGTACCACCACAGAGGGTAATGCCTATGCAGCCAATATCGACGACCGCTGGATTGACGGCGTCAACGAAGACCCGTACGCCTTCTGGCCCCGCCTGACCTACGGACCGAACATCAACAACTGCCGTGCATCCACATGGTGGAAGAAGGATATGAGCTTCCTCCGCTGTAAGACCATCGAGATTGGCTATACCCTTCCGAAGTCACTGATGAACCACATCTACTCGAAAGGCTGCCGCGTCTTTGTCAGTGGCAACAACCTCTTCTGCATCTCATCATTCAAACTCTGGGATCCCGAAATCGGAACAGCCAACGGCCTGCGCTACCCAATGAACCGTTCCGTGCTCTTCGGTCTTGACATTAACTTCTAAAACACCTCTATACAGATATGAAAAGAATTAAAATAGCAATCTATATGGTGGCGGTGCTCATTGCAGCCAACCTCGCCACGGCATGTTCCGACTTCCTGGATAAAGAGCCGGACACTGAACTCAACACAGAAATGGTGTTTGAAAACAGAGAAAAAGTCTATTCATGGCTTTCCTATATCTATAACGTCATCCATACCCCCGACAAATGGGCACTGACAGCCGACGGCTATGAAATCCTTGCCGACGACGTCGTTGCCTCGAAGCGCTGGGAGCAGTGGGACTGGAAAGACGTCCTTGGAAAAATCTACGGACAGTGGACCATCAACTCGCCCTGGGGTGGTAACCTCTGGCACATGATGCCCCGTTATATCCGCCACGGATACATCTTCCAGGAGCGTGTCCATGCCCTCCCGGACAGCGACCTGCCCGAAAGCGAAATCAACAACATGAAGAACGAAGTGAAGTTCCTCTGCGCCTACGGATGGTGGCTGCTCGCCGAAAACTATGGCGGTATCCCCTTCAAGCCCGACTATATTGCTCCTACCGACTTCACACTCTCCGAATTGATGGTGGGTCAGTCGAAGTTCGATGATGTCGTCAACTACTGCGATAAGGAGATGCTCGAGGCTGCCAATGCACTGCCTTCCGTCTATGAGGACCCGACCAAGTATGGCCGCATCACGAAGATCATGGCCCTTACGGTTCGTGCCCGCATGCTCCTCTTTGCTGCCAGCCCCATCGTCAACGGCAACACCATGTATCAGAACTACCGTAACAACGAGGGTGAGCAAATCTTCAATATGACCTATGACCACAACAAGTGGGTGAAGGCCGTGGAAGCTATCAAACTCGTCATCGACGAGGCTGAGGCCGCCGGTTACAAACTCTATGAGGAGGTGGGCCCGAACGGTGAAGTGGATCCGTTTATGTCGACCTATAACGTACATATCAAGACATGGAAGCAGGGCAATCACGAAATCACCTTCCCTGTGACCAAAGGAAACGCCTACCATGACACGCTGCTCCGCGTCACCTCAGTCAGAAAATACGGCGGCGGCAACGGTCTTGGTGTCTATCAGGGACTTGTCGATGCCTTCTTCACCGAGAACGGCCTGCCTATCGACGACCCCAATTCGGGTTACCAAGAAGACGGCTTCTCTACCAGTGTCGAGAAACGTCCCGATGTCACAACATGGATTTATGGAACAGGCAATCCCGGTGAGATTACCGCACGCGGCACTTATAATATGTATTGCCATCGTGAGCCTCGCTTCTACAATGCCGTATCGTTCCACAACTCCTGGCTCCACATCGCCCAGCGACCCTATAACTTCCTCTTCCCTGGCGAAGGAGGCGGTGACGTAGACGTCTGCGACAACACCCAAAGCTCACCTCACGATGCACCTCAGAACGGCTACCTGCTGCGCAAGGCCATCTGTCAGACCGACAACTATCAGACGGGCGAAGAGACTCCCCGACAGGGTTTCCTCTACCGACTGGCATTCACCTATCTTGATTATGCCGAAGCCCTCAACGAGGTGGAAGACAACCAGAACAACCGCGCCACAGCCCTTGAGTATGTCAACCGCATCCGCCATCGTGCCGGTGTCCGCGAATACACCTTCGACACCGTTGCAGCCGATGCCGACGTTATTCACGTCGACAACACCCAGGAAGCCGTACGCAAGATTATCCGAATGGAACGCCGTGTAGAACTCTGCTGCGAGGGCAACCGCTGGTATGACATCCGCCGCTGGATGATTGCCGAGGATATCCCCGAGATGAATGGTCCCTGCATGGGCATGAACGCACAGGCAGGCCGCACCCGCAATGAGTTCCACAAGCGTACCGCTCTCACCGCCCAGACCCGCGTCTGGAAGAAGCAGTACTACTGGTTCCCCGTCTACATCGACGAGTATGAGAAGAACCCGAATCTTGTGGAAGGTCCTTTCTGGGTTGACTGATTCAAATATAAATGTTGACATATTAACGAGTAAACAGGAAGACAAGACAACAACTTGTCAAGAAAAAAAGTAAATCATTATGAAGATTAATAAAATATTCATGCTGCTGGGTCTTCTTGGTCTTTTTGCCGCCTGCAACGAAGATCCGGAGTTCTACAAGCTCGACAAGCAGCCCGACCAGATGCATGTCAAGGCATCCGTCGACGAACTCATCTGCGACCAGGGGAAGGCTCAGGAGACGGCCATCACCTTCACGTGGGACGCCCAGGCATCTCCCTACAGCAAGGATGACAAGGTAAGCTACGGCATCCGCTTCTATGCATCAGCCAACAAAGAACGCTACATCACCAGCATCTACGAAGTGGAAGAAGGTAAGCGGGAGTTTTCGCTCACCAACGAGCAGCTGAACAACATCATCGGACGTTGGACCGCTGCTGGCGACCGTATTCTCGTCACCGCACAGTTGCTTGCCAACGTGCAGAATGAGAACCACTACGTTTTGCCAGCCATTTCCACTGTAGAGTTTGCTGCTACCGGCTACGAGCGGTTCCCCGAAAACATCTTCTTCGTCATGACGGATGAAGTCACCGGCGAAGTCACCAAGCAGACCCTTACTCAGAAAGAACGCGGAACGGGTGTCTATCAGGCCACCTTCGACATCTATCCCTGCACCTACCACATCGAGACGACCGCTAACGACTATCCTGTCTACGGCGCTGACCTGACCGACGACAAGGGCGAGAAGATGGTCTATGTCACCTCGGGTGACTACACCGAGTTCACCTGCGACGAGATTGGCTCTCGCACTGTCATTGTCGACACCAACGATGAATACTATGACTGCCGTCTGCTCGACATCATCCCGCTTCCAAACGACAAGATGTGGATTGTCGGTATGGGTACTTCTGTTGGCTGGAACACCGACACGCCCGAAGGCAGGATGACGATGATTGGCGGTGCCCGCGATCCATACATCTGGGCGTGGACGGGCCAGTTCTATAATGTGGAAGATGCAAAGGCCATCAAGGACGACTCACCCGGAGAGTTCAAGATTGGACTTGGCAGTGGTTGGGGCGATCCATTCCTCTTTGCTCCCTATGCTAATGCCGACCCTGCCACCGAGCGTGGCTTCAGTGGCCCACGCCTTCAGGGCGACGGCGGCGACAACAAGTGGTTAGTAAGGACTTCCGGCATCTATACGCTCACGGTATATCTCCTTGCCGACGACCCGCACACCACGTTCGAGCCTGTCACAGAATAATTGGGAAAGGAAAGGAATTATCAGAAATGCCGCCTTCATTATCAGTCGATTACGGTTTTGCTTCTGGTAATTTCTTTCCGAGACCAAATCTGTAAGTAATATGTTCTCATAGAAAGAAAAAAATAAAAATTGCAATCATGAAGAAATTATTTAATATCTTTGCTGCCGTACTGCTGATTGCCGCCGGACTCTGCTCCTGCGTCGACGAGGAAGGTGCCGGCGTGCCTGCTCCGAAGAGCATGTTTGTTGAGGCAGAAGAATATGACGTGAATGTCACCACTGATGAGGTGCAGACCCTCGTCCTTCGTTGGATCGACGTTGAGAATGCCACCTATCAGGTCACCTTCTCGAATGCAGAGAATGATATTGTCGAAACGCTCAGCAACAGTACCAAGACCGGTGACCTGCATGTCATCTCTATGGATATTCCCTATAGCCAGCTCGCTGCCTATGTGGAGAAGGCCGGACTGAACGGTATCGTCGGCTGCGACTTCTTTATCAACATCACCGGCAAACCCATCGATGCCAGTCAGCCCACTGCTCTGGATGCTGACGGCAGCACCGTTCAGGCTACCGTTCACTATGTGGAATAGCAATGCGGCTTAGAAAACAGAAGTGATACATTAATTAATATAATAAAGGAATGAAAAAGAATATCTTCATGCTCGTGGCCATGATACTTGGAACGAGCAACCTGTGGGCTCTTGACAAGGTCGGCGAGGTATACCAGATTGGTACTGCTGCAGAACTTGTCGAGTTTGCAAGTATCGTGAATGGAGGCGAGAACGGTGCCAATGCCGTTCTGACAGCCGATATAGACATGACGGGTGTCGCATGGACCACCATCGGTACCACCGACAAGCGTTATGTGGGTACCTTCGACGGACAGGGACACGTCATCGATAACCTGGTCTATGAAGGTGGTGAGAACGCTGGTATCTTCGGTGTCGTTGATGGCGGTGTCGTCATCAAGAACCTCATTGCCGGTCCTCACAACGTCATCAAGGGAACCAGCAAGGTCGGTGGTATCATCGGTCGCTCCGACGGTGCCGGCTGGGTGAAGCTGGAGAATGTCGGACATGAGGGACGTGTTGAGGGCACCGGCGCCAATTGCTGTGCCATCATCGGTGTCGTCATGAACGGCGGTCCCGCAACGGAAATCGTCAACTGCTACAACACCGGCAACATCAAGGCCGGTAACGAGAGCGCCATCATCACCGGATGGTTCGGCGGTCACGGTAGCGTACGTGTCTCTAACTTCTGGAACTCCGGACAGATTGAAGCCGGTGGCGATGGCGACAACTATCTCTATCGTAACAACAGCGGACTGGAGAAATGGGAGAATATCTACAGCATCAACGACAAGCAGGGTGCCACCGTCATCAACAACGACGACATGGCTTCCGGCAAGTTCGCCTTCCAGCTCAACGGCAATGCTGATGCCGGTGTATGGTTGCAGAACCTCGAGGGCGAGAACGATGTCTATCCTAACTTCCGTGCCGGCCACGGCAAGGTCTATGCCAATGGCGAACTGAAATGCAATGGCGACGCAAAGGGTACGGTTACCTATTCCAACCACGAAGGCTCTACCCGTGACGCCCATAACTTCGCCGATGGTTTCTGCACCGTGTGCGGCGAGTATCAGGCAGACTTCCTGACCCCCGATGCCGAAGGTTTCTATGAGATTGCCAACAGCGGAGCACTGACCTGGTTTGCCTATACCGTCAACCGCGTGAACGGCGCTGCCAACGGCAAGCTCACTGCCGATATCGACATGAGTGGTGTCACGGGCTATACCCCCATCGGACAGGATGCCCACGACTTCAAAGGTCATTTCGACGGACAGGGACATCGTATCCTCAACCTCACCACAACTGCCGGATATAACAACCAGGCCCTCTTCGGACAGGCTGTAGGACCGGCTATCATCGAGAACGTCATCATCGACAAGTCGTGTAACATTCAGGGCGCTGCCTTCACGGCAGGTATCCTCGGACATGTATGGGGCGACGGCGTCATCGTGCGCAACTGTGGTAATGAAGCTGATATCAAAGGTACGGCGCAGAATGCTGCCGGTATCATCGGCTGCTCAGAGCGTAAGGTAGCCATCATCGACTGCTACAACACCGGTAAGATTACCGGTAGCCATGAGAATGCAGGTATCTGCGCATGGATGGGCAGCAATGCCTCTACCATTAAGAACTGCTACAGCACCGCTACCGATGTCAATGGTGAAGCCCTCTGGCGTAAAACCGAGGTGCAGGGCGAGAATGTCTATCAGATAGAGGGCAAGCAGGGTACTGCCTTCACCACGGAGCAGTTGCAGAATGGTGAGCTGGCCTTCCTGCTCAATGGTAAGGTCGACGGCGGCACCTGGCATCAGGCCCTGCCCGGCGACGATCATCCCGTTCCCTTCGGAGCCGACGAGACAAAAGTCTATGCCAATGGTGAGCTCACCTGTGGCGGCGATGCCAAGCCCGGCTCTACCATTACCTATAGCAATACCCCCGGTGCAACACAGGATCCTCACAACTTCGTCGATGGCTTCTGCACAGCCTGCGGAGCCTATGACCCCGCATTCATGACTGCCAACGGCGACGGCTTCTTCGAAGTCGGTGAGCCCAACCAGCTCGTCTGGGTAGCAGCAATGTCAAAGGACAACACTGCTGTGAAGGTGCTGCTGGCCAACGACCTCGACATGGCCGGTGTGGCCTATGAGGGTATCGGTGCCGACAGCGATGGCAAACGCTTCAATGGTGTCATCGACGGACAGTTCCATGTGGTCAAGAACCTCACCATGGACTTCGACCGCCAGAGCGTAGGCTTCGTCAATGCTGCCACCGTCGGCGCTGCCATCCGCAACCTCACCTTCGATGCCTCCTGCTCCTTCAAGGGCTCGCAGGCCACGGCAGCCTTCATCGGTGCCGTGCGCAACGGTAACGGACAGATCACCATCGACAACTGCGGAAACGAAGCTCCTGTCACCACTGCCAACCAGAATGCAGGTGCTATCATTGGCTGCAACTATGTCGGCGAAGTGAAGATCATCCTCACCAATGTCTATAACACCGGTGCCATCAAGAGTGGATGGGAAGCCGGCGGCCTCTCTGGCTGGTTCGGTAACAATGCCGAGATGCACAACGTCTACAATGCAGGAACCGTGGAGAATGGCGAGTCCTTCGGACGTGGTAACAATATCCAGTTCAATGGTACCAGCTACGATGTGAACTCAACAGCGGGTGGCATTAATGCCATCACCGAGGTGGAAATCTCCGATGGTACGCTGCTTGCTGCCCTCAGCGACAACGTCTGGCACCAGCAGTTCGGCGAAAAGGCACATCCCGTGCTCAATGCCCACTATGACTTCCTGGAGACCTTCAAGGGTCAGAACCTGAATAACTACGACAACACCACCGTAACGCTCCGCCGTTCTGTTGTGGCTGACACGTGGAACACCCTCTGCCTGCCGTTCAACATGACAGCCGAACAGCTTGCCGAGGTATTCGGTGAAGGTGCAAAGGTGGCCGGACTCACTGGCGAGGAAGGCGACGTGCTGCAGTTCACCTCCATCACCACCGGCGTTGAGGCTGGAAAGCCTTACCTGCTCTGGCCCACCAAGGCATTCACTGCCGATGAGCCCGCCGTCATCGAAGGAGTCAACGTCAGCACTACTGCTGCCAAGGCAGAAGCCGTCGACGATGGTTCCGAACTGAACTTCGTCGGTATCTATGAGCCTGCTGCTCCTTCGAAGTACGACCTCTTCGTTGCTGCCGGTAACAAGCTGATGAACAATGCCGCCGGTACCGAGCTGAAGGGTATGCGTGCTTACTTCAAGGATGTCCGCGAGCACCTGCCCGTGGGCGACGATGACATCGACAATCCTGGTGATGTGCTGTCGAAGTGGTTCTCTGTTGATGGAGACTTCACCGGCATCGTGCTCACCGACGGAACCGTTGAGACCATCCAGTCAGTCTACACCATCGACGGCAAGGCTATCGCTCCTGCTCAGATGAACAAGGGCGTCTATGTTGTCAACGGAAAGAAAGTTGTCATTAAATAATAGGAGGACCCGACAATGACAAAGAAAACCTATGTCACACCCATGCTCAAGTCACTTGACGTGGAAGAGGAGCAACTCCTGATCAGTATCTCTGTAGATGGTGGTTCCGATAACGACGACGTGCTCGTACCCGGAGGTGACGGCGATGCCGATGCCGATGGACTTGCCAAATCGTCGGTCTGGGACTAACGACCCGACTCTCAATACGAGAAATCCCCGCAGGAACCGGTTCCTGCGGGGATTTCTTTGTGTTTATTATTCAGATGCCAAGCATCGTTATGGCGGTGCGGCAGAAAAAACAATCCTCTTCAGATCTACGTGTTTGAAGAGTTGTCGGAAGGATTGCTCCGTCGAGTGGCTTCCGCTGGTATTGCTCCGTCGAGTTGCTTCCGCTGGTGTTGCTCCGTCGTGTTGCTCCCGCTGGCGTTGCTCCGTCGAGTGGCTTCCGATACAGGGATTGCCGTCCCTCGTCAGCAAAGGGTGGGGGAGGAGCATCAGAGGCCTGTGCTGTGGTGCAGCCGTTTCAGGTTGTCGTCCCAGAGGTCGTGAAGGCTGTCTACGTCGTCCTCGGCGGCAAAGTCGGTGATTTCCAGGATGAAGGTTCCGGTGAGGTCGCTGCGGTGGATGCGCATCTCCAGGTAGGCCTCAGGGTCGTCGTCGTTCTGCCATTTCATCCGGATATACTTCATCCGCACGCAGTTGGTGATGTCCGCGCGTTTGATTTCGTGATGGCTGTAGGTATGTCCCCATGTGAATATGAGGGTGTTACCTTCCTGGTCTACCTCGTCAGCGAGCCATTTGGCCAGTCCCTCTGGCGTGCTGATAACATTCCATATGATCGATTCCGATTTCGAGAGCAACGGGTGCTCAATGGTAATCCGTTTCTTTCCCATAGTAATCAGGTTTTATCGGTTTCAGTCTGTTTCTCGGGTACAAATATACAAAAAAATCCATGAATGATAAAGAAAAAAGCAAAAAAATTTTGCTCTTTCAAAAACTTTCCTTACCTTTGCATCCGCTTTCCGCATCGTGGTGTTAACCCGTGGGAAGCAGGAGGGCGGGATAGCTCAGTTGGTTAGAGCGTCGGATTCATAATCCGGAGGTCGAGGGTTCGGGTCCCTCTCCCGCTACAAAGCGTTCAGTTCCCTCGCAAGTAGTCCTTGTGAGGGATTTTAAGCGCCTCCCGTCGTAACCGCTGGCAGCGGAAGAGTCGTTGGCCATGTTGCGTCCGGGTCATTAAACATCAAAAAGTCAAGTAACAATGGATTTGATTAAAGTTGCCGAAGAGGCATTTGCCACAGGCAAGCAGTTCCCCGAGTTCAAGTCGGGTGACACCATCACCGTAGCCTACAAGATTATCGAGGGTTCCAAGGAGCGTATCCAGCTCTATCGTGGTGTGGTGATTAAGATTACCGGTCATGGTGACAAGAAGCGTTTCACCGTTCGCAAGATGTCCGGCACCGTGGGTGTAGAGCGTATCTTCCCCATTGAGTCGCCCAACATCGATTCGATTGAAGTCAACAAGCATGGTAAGGTACGTCGCTCTAAGCTGTACTACCTCCGCAAGCTCACCGGTAAGGCTGCCCGTATCAGGGAGAAGAGAAGCCCTATCAAGGCTGAGGATTAATTCTCAAGGCTTTTTAAAAAACAAGAGATGCCGTCACATCGTGAACGGCATCTCTTTTTGTTTTCCCCTCTGTAGGATGAATAGTGACTTTTGGTTACCAGCCCTCTCCAGTGAGCCCGCCTGATGGGTGCAGGAGAAGCCTGGTGAACCATAAGTCAGCGGTGCGGTAAATCCGCTGAGCCGTTATGCCTGCTGTTGTAGCGGAGCGGCTTTCTGTGCTGAGTGCCAGCCATAGAGGCCGACGATGACGAAGCAGAGGCATGGCAGCAGGTAGGACACGTTGACGGCGGGATGTCCGAAGATAGTTCCCTGGTCGATGATCATTCCCTGCAGTGGGGGCATGAGTGCACCGCCTACGATGGCCATCACGAGGAATGCTGCGCCGAGGGCCGTGTCGTCTTCGTCGACATTCTCCAAGGCGATGCCATAGATGGTGGGGAACATCAGCGACATGAAGAAGCTGATGGCTACCAGGCTATAGAGTCCGGCCATGCCTACGAAGGTCACTGCCCCCAGCGAGCAGATGGTGGCTCCGATGGCGAAGATGGAGAGCAACCGCCGCGTATTGACGTAGCGCATGAGGAAGGTGCTGATGAAGCGGCTGCAAAGGAACAGGCTCATGGCGACGATGTTATACATCTGTGCAGTGGCCTTGTTGATGCCGAGGTTGTCGGCATACTGGATGATGAAGGTCCATACCATGATTTGTGCTGCCACGTAGAACACCTGTGCGACGACGCCTTCGCGGTAGATGCTGTTTGTCCATAGCCGTCGCAGGGTATGCCTGACGTGGAGCTTCTTCTCGGCGTTCTGCCGCTGTGGCATCTTGGTCAGCGCGATGATTACGAACATGCACAGCACAACGATGCCGATGGCAACGTAGGGGTTGCGGATGACGGCCAGGTCGTGGAGCCGGATGTTGGCCTTCTCGGCTTCGGAGAGGGTGGAGAAGATGATCTGTCCTGCGGCGTCGCGGCGGTCGGACCATAGCTGCGGCAGCACGATGAGCGATGCCACGGCCATGCCGGAGAGCGAGCCCATGGGGTTGAAGGCCTGTGCCAGGTTCAGTCGGCGTGTCGATGTCTCCTTCGATCCCAGTGAGAGGATGAAGGGGTTTGCCGTTGTCTCCAGGAATGCCAGTCCGAAGGTCAGGATGTAGAGTGACACGCAGAAGAATGAGAACTGCTGGTAGGCGGCAGCCGGAATGAAGAGGAATGCTCCGATGGCATAGAGTGCCAGACCGAGCAGGATGCCCCGTTTGTAGCTGTAGCGACGGATGAAGAGTGCCGCGGGGATGGCCATCGTGGCATAGCCGCCGTAGAAGGCGAACTGGATGAGTGAGGCTTTTGCGGCAGAGATCTCCATGACGGTCTGGAAGGCTGCCACCATCGGGTTGGTGATGTCGTTGGCGAAGCCCCAGAGGGCAAAGAGGGTGGTGATGAGGATGAAGGTGAGCAGGTAGCGACGCTCAATCAGTTTGTTTTTGTTGTCCATTGGTGATAGGGTTTTCTTGGAATGATAATCTCTT